>NZ_CAUQJA010000007.1:0-92724 GCF_963518475.1 uncultured Streptococcus sp.
AGACATTAGTAAGATTGTGATTTTCTAGTACCCCAAGCATGGGAACGCCAGCAGTCCCACTGGGCTCACCATCATCACTTGTACGTTTGATTTCACTACGTTCCCCAATAATGAAGGTAGAGCAGTTATGAGTAGCTTTGTAGTGCTCTTTCTTGATGGCAGTAATGAAGTCACGAGCCCCTTCTTCGCTATAAACACGCTTGGCATGACAGATAAAGCGGGATTTTTTGATTTCTTCTTGGACTTGTCCGTCCTCTTTAATTGTTCTAAATTCCATGATTTAATTGTACTAAAAAATCATCTAAAGCGCTAGATTTTTACGAATAAAGAAGTATGAAAGTAAATCCAAATTATCTCGGTCGGTTGTTTACGGAGAATGAATTAACTAAAGAGGAACGTCAGTTGGCGGAGAAACTTCCAGCAATGAGAAAGGAGAAAGGGAAACTTTTCTGTCAACGTTGTGATAGTGCTATTTTAGATGAATGGTATTTGTCCATCGGTACTTACTATTGTAGGGAGTGTTTACTGATGAAGCGAGTCAGGAGTGATCATGCTTTATACTATTTTCCGCAGGAGGATTTTCCGAAGCAAGATATTCTCAAATGGCGCGGTAAATTAACTCCTTTTCAAGAGAAGGTGTCAGAAGGACTAATTCAAGCTGTAGACAAGCAGGAACCAACCTTGGTACATGCGGTGACGGGAGCTGGAAAGACAGAAATGATTTATCAAGTAGTGGCTAAAGTGATCAATGCGGGTGGTGCAGTATGCTTGGCTAGTCCTCGCATAGATGTTTGTTTGGAGCTGTACAAGCGCCTGCAAGATGATTTTGCTTGCGAGATATCTTTACTACACGGAGAATCAGAGCCGTATTTTCGAACACCACTAGTTGTTGCGACGACCCATCAGTTATTGAAGTTTTATCAAGCTTTTGATTTGCTGATAGTGGATGAAGTAGATGCCTTTCCTTATGTTGACAATCCCACGCTTTACTACGCTGTCAAGAATAGTGTAAAGGAGAATGGCTTGAGAATCTTTTTAACAGCGACTTCGACCGATGAGTTAGATAGGAAGGTCCGTTTAGGAGAACTAAAACGATTGAGCTTGCCAAGACGATTTCATGGAAATCCGTTGATTATTCCTAAACCTGTCTGGTTATCGGATTTTAATCACTGTTTAGAGAAAAATCGGTTGTCACCAAAGTTAAAGTCCTATATTGAGAAGCAGAGAAAGACAGCTTATCCGTTACTCATTTTTGTTTCAGAAATTAAGAAAGGGGAGCAGTTAAAACAAATTTTACAGGAGCAATTTCCAAATGAGAAAATTGGCTTTGTATCTTCTGTAACAGAAGATAGATTGGAGCAGGTACAAGCTTTTCGAGATGGAGAACTGACAATACTTATCAGTACGACAATATTGGAGCGTGGAGTTACCTTCCCTTGTGTGGATGTTTTCGTAGTAGAGGCCAATCATCGCCTTTTTACCAAGTCTAGCTTGATTCAGATTGGTGGACGAGTTGGGCGAAGCATGGATAGACCGACAGGAGATTTGCTTTTCTTCCATGATGGGTTAAATGCTTCAATCAAGAAGGCAATTATGGAAATTCAGCAGATGAATAAGGAGGCGGGTCTATGAAGTGCTTATTGTGTGGGCAGACTATGAAGGCTGTTTTAACTTTTAGTAGTCTCTTACTTCTGAGGAATGATGTCTCCTGTCTTTGTTTAGATTGTGATTCTACTTTTGAGAAAATTGGAGAAGAGAACTGCCCAAACTGTATGAAAACAGGCTTGTCAACTAAGTGTCAAGATTGTCAATTTTGGTGTAAAGAAGGAGTTGAGGTCAGTCATAGAGCGATTTTTATTTACAATCAAGCTATGAAGGATTTTTTCAGTCGGTATAAGTTTGATGGAGACTTCCTTTTAAGAAAAGTTTTTGCTTCAGTTTTAAGTGAGGAGTTAAAAAAGTACAAAGAGTATCAATTTGTTGTAATTCCCCTAAGTCCTGAAAGATTGCTCGAGAGGGGATTTAACCAGGTTGAAGGTTTAGTTGAAGCAGCAGGGTTCTCTTTTCAAGACTTACTAGAGAAGAGAGAAGAGCGGGCCAGTTCTTCCAAAAATCGTTCAGAACGCTTGGCAACAGAACTTCCTTTCT
The DNA here is from genome assembly GCF_963518475.1 of uncultured Streptococcus sp. Lineage (GTDB taxonomy): Bacteria > Bacillota > Bacilli > Lactobacillales > Streptococcaceae > Streptococcus. The sequence continues at coordinate 2,149 of NZ_CAUQJA010000007.1, forward strand.
TTATTAAAAGGGGAGTCACTATTCCTAAAAAAGTCCTACTCATAGATGACATTTACACTACTGGAACAACTATAAATCGTGTGAAGAAACTGTTGGAAGAATCTGGTGCTGAGGATGTAAAAACATTTTCCCTTGTAAGATGAGGAAAAAATTTGCAAAAACAAAATGAAAGCGTTATAATGAAATCAGAAAAACAAAAATGTTTAGAAAGAAGGTACTCATATGATTAAATATAGTATCCGTGGTGAAAACCTAGAAGTAACAGAAGCAATTCGTGATTATGTAGTTTCTAAACTCGAAAAGATCGAAAAGTATTTTCAAGCTGAACAAGAGTTGGATGCTCGAGTTAACTTGAAGGTGTATCGTGAAAAAACTGCTAAAGTGGAGGTGACGATTCCGCTTGGTTCAATTACTCTTCGTGCAGAAGATGTGTCTCAAGATATGTATGGTTCAATTGACCTTGTAACCGATAAAATTGAACGTCAGATTCGTAAAAATAAAACAAAAATCGAGCGTAAAAATAAAAACAAGGTAGCAACTAGTCAATTATTTACAGATGCTTTGGTGGAAGATACAAATGTTGTTCAGTCTAGAGTTGTTCGTTCAAAACAAATTGATTTAAAACCAATGGATTTGGAAGAAGCTATTCTACAGATGGATTTGTTGGGACATGATTTCTTTATCTATGTGGATGTTGAAGATCAGACAACCAATGTGATTTATCGTCGTGAAGATGGCGAGATTGGCTTGTTAGAAGTTAAAGAATCTTAATTTCAATATGTGTAAAGGAAGGTTTACTAAATTGTAAACCTCCTTTTTCTTATAATTGATAGAATTACTGATTACACTTTTAAAAAGTCGCTTTTTGGTGGTTATTATGGTATAATGGGTGCCAAGAGGTTTGGAATGAAAAAATTTTATGTAAGTCCTATTTTCCCCTTAATATTAGGAATAGTGGCGTTCGGAGTGCTATCTGTGCAACTTGTTTTTGTAACGAATACACTGGTAACGCTATTTCTTTTGCTACTTATTTTGGGTTCATATATTTTACTATTCATCCATCAGAGAGACTACTACTCAAAGAGTGAAGTAGAACAAATCCAGTATGTAAACCACCAAGCTGAAGATAGTTTGACAACCTTGTTAGAACAGATGCCTGTCGGAGTTATTAAACTAGACTTATCGTCAGGTGAAGTTGAATGGTTCAATCCTTACGCTGAATTGATTTTGACTAATGAAGAGGGAGAGGTTGATATAGCCTTAATTCAGACTATTATCAAGGCTTCTGTGGGGAATCCAGGTTCTTATGCCACCTTGGGTGAGACCCGCTATTCGGTTCATATGGACAAGGCATCTGGGGTTCTTTACTTCTTTGATGTGTCTGGAGAATACGAAGCGACTGTTGAGTTAGTTACGAGTCGACCTGTGATTGGGATTGTCTCTGTTGACAACTACGATGACTTAGAAGATGAAACATCAGAGTCTGATATCAGTCATATCAACAGTTTTGTAGCCAATTTTGTTTCAGAATTTGCTGGGAAGCATGCCATGTTCTCCCGTCGAGTGAGTATGGACCGTTTCTATTTATTTACGGACTACACGGTACTTGAGGGATTGATGAATGATAAATTTTCGGTTATCGATGCTTTCAGAGAAGAGGCGAAACAGAGACAGCTGCCTTTGACCTTAAGTATGGGGTTTTCTTATGGTGATGGAAATCATGATGAAATAGGGAAAGTTGCTTTGCTCAATTTGAACTTGGCTGAAGTGCGTGGTGGCGACCAGGTGGTTGTCAAGGAAAACAACGAAACGAAAAATCCAGTTTATTTTGGTGGTGGATCTGCTGCCTCAATCAAACGTACACGGACTCGTACGCGTGCTATGATGACGGCTATTTCAGATAAGATTCGGAGCGTAGATCAGGTTTTTGTAGTTGGTCACAAAAATCTAGATATGGATGCTCTTGGCTCTGCTGTAGGTATGCAGTTATTTGCCAGCAATGTGATTGAAAATAGCTACGCTCTTTATGATGAAGAACAAATGTCGCCGGATATTGAACGAGCTGTTTCATTCTTAGAAAAAGAAGGAGTTACGAAGTTGTTGTCTGTTAAGGATGCAATGGGGATGGTGACCAATCGTTCTTTGTTGATTCTTGTAGACCATTCAAAGACAGCCTTAACTTTATCAAAAGATTTTTATGATTTATTTACCCAAACCATCGTCATCGATCACCACAGACGGGATCAGGATTTTCCAGATAATGCGGTTATTACTTATATCGAAAGTGGTGCAAGTAGTGCCAGTGAGTTGGTAACGGAATTGATTCAGTTCCAGAATTCTAAGAAAAATCGTTTGAGTCGTATGCAGGCCAGTGTTTTGATGGCTGGTATGATGTTGGATACTAAAAATTTCACCTCACGAGTGACTAGTCGGACATTTGATGTTGCTAGCTATCTCAGAACGAGCGGAAGTGATAGTATTGCTATCCAGGAAATTGCTGCGACAGATTTTGAAGAATATCGTGAGGTCAATGAACTGATTTTACAGGGGCGTAAATTAGGTTCAGATGTATTGATAGCAGAGGCTACGGACTCGAAATGCTATGATACAGTTGTTATTAGTAAGGCAGCAGATGCCCTGTTAGCTATGTCAGGTATTGAAGCGAGTTTTGTTCTTGCGAAGAATACACAAGGATTTATCTCTATCTCAGCTAGCAGTCGTAGTAAATTGAATGTACAACGGATTATGGAAGAGCTGGGAGGTGGAGGCCACTTTAATTTGGCAGCAGCTCAAATTAAGGATGTAACCTTGTCAGAAGCAGGTGAAAAACTGACAGAAATTGTATTAAATGAAATAAAGGAAAAGGAGAAAGAAGAATGAAAGTAATCTTTTTAGCGGATGTTAAAGGAAAAGGTAAAAAAGGCGAAATTAAGGAAGTACCAACAGGGTATGCGCAAAACTTTCTTATCAAAAAGAATCTAGCCAAAGAAGCGACTGCTCAAGCTGTAGGTGAACTTCGTGGTAAACAAAAATCTGAAGAGAAAGCTCACGCTGAGATGATTGCAGAAGCAAAAGAAATTAAAGCCCAACTTGAAGCAGAAGAAACTGTTGTAGAATTTGTTGAAAAAGTTGGTCCAGATGGCCGTACTTTTGGTTCTATTACCAATAAGAAGATTGCAGAAGAATTGCAAAAGCAATTTGGAATTAAGATTGATAAACGTCATATCCAAGTGCAAGCTCCGATTCGGGCAGTTGGTTTGATTGATGTACCAGTGAAAATCTATCAAGATATCACAAGTGTAATCAATCTTCGTGTGAAAGAAGGGTAAATTTACACCTTCTTGACAAGATTGTAAAAGGAAGGGAAGTCTGATGGCAGAAGTAGAAGAGTTACGAGTACAACCTCAAGATATCTTAGCTGAGCAATCCGTTTTGGGGGCTATCTTTATTGACGAGAGTAAGCTTGTTTTTGTGCGAGAATATATTGAGTCTCGGGACTTTTTTAAGTATGCCCATCGTTTGATTTTCCAAGCTATGGTCGATTTATCCGATCGTGGCGATGCTATAGATGCAACAACGGTTCGTACCATTCTTGATAATCAAGGTGATTTACAGAATATTGGTGGTCTTTCTTACCTAGTTGAGATTGTCAATTCTGTGCCAACTTCTGCTAATGCGGAGTACTATGCTAAGATTGTTGCAGAGAAGGCCATGCTACGTCGATTAATCGCCAAGTTGACAGAGTCTGTCAATCAAGCTTACGAGGCTTCGCAACCAGCTGATGAAATCATTGCTCAGGCAGAAAAAGGCCTGATTGATGTCAGTGAAAATGCAAATCGAAGTGGATTTAAGAACATTCGAGATGTGTTGAATATCAACTTTGGAAATCTGGAAGCTCGCTCGCAACAAACGACCGATATTACAGGTATTGCGACAGGTTATCGTGACTTGGATCATATGACGACTGGACTTCATGAGGAGGAGTTGATTATCCTAGCAGCCCGTCCGGCGGTTGGTAAGACGGCCTTTGCCTTGAATATTGCTCAGAATATTGGGACTAAATTGGATAAAACAGTTGCTATTTTTTCACTCGAAATGGGTGCGGAAAGTCTAGTGGACCGTATGTTAGCGGCAGAAGGTTTGGTAGAATCGCATTCTATCCGTACGGGTCAATTGACTGATGAGGAGTGGCAAAAATATACCATTGCTCAAGGGAACCTAGCCAACGCGAGTATCTATATCGATGATACACCAGGGATTCGGATTACAGAGATTCGTTCTCGTTCTCGTAAACTGGCTCAAGAAACTGGAAATCTTGGTTTGATTTTAATAGACTATTTGCAGCTTATCACGGGAACTGGTCGGGAAAATCGTCAACAAGAGGTTTCAGAAATTTCACGTCAGTTGAAAATTTTAGCTAAGGAACTGAAGGTTCCAGTAATCGCTCTAAGTCAGCTTTCTCGTGGTGTAGAACAACGTCAGGATAAGAGACCGGTCTTGTCTGATATTCGTGAATCTGGGTCTATTGAGCAGGACGCTGATATTGTAGCCTTTCTTTATCGCGACGATTACTATGAGCGTGGTGGTGAAGAAGAGGAAGGCATACCAAATAATAAGGTAGAAGTTATTATTGAGAAAAACCGTAGTGGAGCTCGTGGGACGGTGGAATTGATTTTCCAAAAAGAATACAATAAATTTTCAAGTATCTCAAAGAGGGAGGCATAAGATGTCAGATGCATTTACAGATGTAGCCAAGATGAAAAAAATCAAAGAAGAAATCAAGGCACATGAGGGACAAGTCGTAGAAATGACTTTGGAGAATGGTCGTAAGCGCCAAAAAAATAGATTGGGTAAGCTAATTGAGGTTTATCCATCCCTATTTATCGTTGAATTTGGAAACGTTGAAGGAGATAAACAAGCTAATGTTTACGTTGAATCCTTTACTTACTCAGATATCCTTACAGAAAAGAATTTGATTCATTATCTTGACTAAAGTGAGAAATTTTCTCACTTTTTCTTTTTTTCTCCGAATAGTTTAAGTGAAGGTAATCTTCGATTTATATTATTTTTCAAGGAGGAAGAATGAAAATTTCACCATTTAAAGTAGCAGAGACAAGGTTTTCTTTCAGAAAATCAGCTAAAAAGGTTGTTCCCTTTTTAGTAGTAGGATTGATGTTAGCAGCGGGTAATAGTGTATATGCCTATTCCGGAGGAAATGGATCGATTGCGCGTGGGGATGATTATCCTGCTCATTATAAAAATGGGAGTCAGGAGATTGATAAGTGGCGCATGTATTCTCGTCAATGTACTTCTTTTGCAGCTTTTCGTTTGAGTAATGTCAATGGTTTTGAGATTCCGGCTGCTTATGGGAATGCGAATGAATGGGGTTATCGTGCTCGTCGTGAAGGGTATCGTGTCGATAATAGACCAGCGATTGGCTCTATTGCTTGGTCTACTGCAGGAACTTATGGTCATGTTGCTTGGGTGTCAAATGTAATAGGAGATGAGATTGAGATTGAGGAATACAACTATGGAATAAGGGAATCTTACAATAAGCGAGTCGTGAAGGCGAATACTATGACTGGTTTTATTCATTTTAAAGATTTAGCTGGTGACAGTGTTGGGAATAGTCAATCTTCAGTTGCAACAGGAGGAACACATTATTTTAAGACCAAGGCTGCTATCAAAAATCAGCCTCTAGCTAGCGCAACTACGATTGATTACTATTATCCTGGGGAAAATGTTCATTATGATCAAATTCTCGAAAAAGATGGGTACAAGTGGTTGAGTTATACGGCTTATAACGGAAGTCGTCGCTATATCCAGCTAGAGGGAGTAACCTCTTCACAGAATTATCAGACTCAATCAGGAAATAGCTCTAATTATAGCTCAAATAATGGATTGACTATTGGTTGGAAGAAAATAAATGGTAGTTGGTATCATTTCAAATCAAATGGGTCTAAATCAACAGGCTGGCTGAAAGACGGTTCTAGCTGGTATTATTTGAAATCATCTGGTGAAATGCAGACAGGATGGTTAAAGGAAAATGGTCTGTGGTATTATTTGGATAGTTCAGGTGCAATGAAAACGGGCTGGTACCAGGTATCTGGTAAGTGGTATTATTCTTACTCTTCAGGCGCCTTAGCTGTTAATACGACGGTGGATGGCTACAGAGTAAACAGTGATGGAGAACGAGTATAGAAAATGGAAGTAGGAAATTTTTCCTACTTTTTCTGTAAGCAGTTTCCTTGACATTTTTTTTGTTTTGCGCTATCATATGTCCATATAATATATGGGAGTCTGTGTACAGTCTGAGAGGAAGCGTTAAACTTCGACCGCACCTGATCTGGGTAATGCCAGCGTAGGGAACGATACTTAGTCTATTCTTCACCTTTTCCATATATGGTAAAGGTTTTTCTTTTTGTCAAAGGAAAACGAGAAGAGGAGGTTCTTATGAAAGCAAGCATTGCCTTGCAAGTTTTACCCCTATCACAGGGGATTGATCGGATAGCTGTTATTGATCAGGTCATTGCTTATCTACAAGCTCAAGAAGTGACCATGGTAGTGACACCATTTGAAACGGTCTTGGAAGGGGAGTTTGATGAGCTCATGCGCATTCTAAAAGAAGCGCTAAAAGTGGCAGGGCAGGAGGCAGATAATGTCTTTGCCAATGTCAAAATAAATGTAGGAGAGATTTTAAGTATTGATGAGAAACTTGAAAAGTATACTGAGACGACACATTAGTCTATTGGGCTTTCTAGGAGTCTTGTCAATCTGGCAGTTAGCAGGTTTTCTTAAACTTCTCCCCAAGTTTATTCTGCCGACACCTCTTGAAATCCTCCAGTCTTTTGTGCGCGATAGAGAATTTCTCTGGCACCATAGCTGGGCGACCTTGAGAGTGGCTTTACTGGGGCTGGTTCTGGGAGTTTTGATTGCCTGTATCATGGCTGTGCTCATGGACAGTTTGACTTGGCTTAACGATCTGATTTACCCTATGATGGTGGTTGTTCAGACTATCCCGACTATTGCCATAGCCCCTATCCTGGTTTTGTGGCTAGGTTATGGGATTTTGCCCAAGATTGTCTTGATTATCTTGACGACTACCTTTCCTATCATCGTCAGTATTTTGGACGGTTTTAGGCATTGTGATAAGGATATGCTGACCTTGTTTAGTCTGATGCAGGCCAAACCTTGGCAAATCCTGTGGCATTTTAAAATCCCAGTCAGCCTGCCTTACTTTTATGCAGGTCTGAGGGTCAGTGTCTCCTACGCCTTCATCACAACAGTGGTATCTGAGTGGTTGGGAGGCTTTGAAGGACTAGGTGTCTACATGATTCAGTCCAAGAAACTGTTTCAGTATGATACCATGTTTGCTATTATTATTCTGGTATCGATTATCAGCCTTCTGGGTATGAAGTTGGTCGATATCAGTGAAAAATATGTTATTAAATGGAAACGTTCGTAAAATTAGAATGTTTCAAAAAAGAAAAGAGGAAATCAAAATGAAAAAACCATGGAAAGTGTTTTTAACTGTTTTAACAGCTCTTGTAGCTGTTGTACTTGTGGCCTGTGGTCAAGGAACTGCTTCTAAGGATAACAAAGAGGCAGAACTCAAGAAAGTTGACTTTATCCTAGACTGGACACCAAATACCAACCACACAGGGCTTTATGTTGCTAAGGAAAAAGGTTATTTCAAAGAAGCTGGAGTGGATGTTGATTTGAAATTGCCACCAGAAGAAAGTTCTTCTGACTTGGTTATTAATGGTAAGGCACCATTTGCAGTGTATTTCCAAGATTACATGGCTAAGAAGTTAGAAAAAGGAGCAGGAATTACTGCCGTTGCAGCTATCGTAGAGCATAATACATCAGGAATCATCTCTCGTAAACCTGACAATGTAAGCAGTCCAAAGGACTTGGTTGGTAAGAAATACGGTACTTGGAATGACCCAACTGAACTTGCTATGTTGAAAACCTTGGTAGAATCTCAAGGTGGAGACTTTGAGAAGGTTGAAAAAGTACCAAATAACGACTCAAACTCAATCACACCGATTGCCAATGGCGTCTTTGATACTGCTTGGATTTACTACGGTTGGGATGGTATCCTTGCTAAATCTCAAGGTGTAGATGCTAACTTCATGTACTTGAAAGACTATGTCAAGGAGTTTGACTACTATTCACCAGTTATCATCGCAAACAACGACTATCTGAAAGACAATAAAGAAGAAGCACGTAAAGTTATCCAAGCCATCAAAAAAGGCTACCAATATGCCATGGAACATCCAGAAGAAGCTGCAGATATTCTCATCAAGAATGCGCCTGAACTCAAGGAAAAACGTGACTTTGTCATCGAATCTCAAAAATACTTGTCAAAAGAATACGCAAGCGACAAGGAAAAATGGGGTCAATTTGATGCAGCTCGCTGGAATGCCTTCTACAAATGGGATAAAGAAAATGGTATCCTTAAAGAAGACTTGACAGACAAGGGCTTCACCAACGAATTTGTGAAATAATGACAGAAATTAGACTAGAACACGTCAGTTATGCCTATGGTGAGGAGAGGATTTTAGAAGATATCAACCTGCAGGTGACTTCAGGTGAAGTGGTTTCTATCTTAGGCCCAAGTGGTGTTGGTAAGACTACGCTTTTCAACTTAATTGCGGGTATTTTAGAAGTTCAGTCAGGGAGAATTGTCCTTGATGGTGAAGAAAATCCCCAGGGGCGCGTGAGTTATATGTTGCAAAAGGATCTGCTCTTGGAGCACAAGACCGTGCTTGGTAATATCATTCTGCCCCTCTTGATTCAAAAAGTGGATAAGGCGGAAGCCGTTGCCCGAGCGGATGACATTCTTGCGACCTTCCAGTTGACAGCTGTAAGAGATAAATACCCTCATGAACTCAGTGGTGGGATGCGCCAGCGTGTAGCCTTGCTCCGAACCTACCTTTTCGGGCACAAGCTCTTTCTCTTAGACGAGGCCTTCAGCGCCTTGGATGAGATGACTAAGATGGAACTCCACGCTTGGTACCTTGAGATTCACAAGCAGTTGCAACTAACAACCTTGATCATCACGCATAGTATCGAGGAGGCCCTCAGTCTCAGCGACCGCATCTATATCTTGAAAAATCGCCCTGGGCAGATTGTTTCAGAAATTAAACTAGATTGGTCTGAAGATGAGGACAAGGAAGTCCAAAAGATTGCCTACAAACGTCAAATCTTGGCAGAATTAGGCTTAGATAAGTAGAAAAATAGGGAGTTGGTGAAGATTATCCTTTACCAGCGCCCTTTTTCTTTTAAAAATGAGAAAATTTCGGTATAATAGTCAAAGATAGTCAAGGTTTAAAGAGAGAGGTGGGTTTGTTATGAGATTTAAAAATACATCGGATCATATTGAGGCCTACATCAAGGCGATTTTAGATCAATCTGGAATTGTAGAATTGCAACGGAGTCAGTTGGCAGATACTTTTCAGGTTGTTCCCAGTCAGATTAACTATGTGATCAAGACACGCTTTACGGAAAGTAGAGGCTACTTGGTTGAAAGTAAGCGTGGAGGCGGGGGCTACATTCGTATAGGACGGATTGAGTTTTCTAGTCATCATGAAATGCTCAGGGAGCTGCTTTATTCGATTGGTGAGCGAGTTAGTCAAGAAATTTATGAGGATATTCTGCAGCTTTTGGTTGAGCAGGAATTGATGACCAAGCAGGAGATGAATTTGCTAGTATCAGTAGCTTTGGATCGCGTTCTAGGAGAAGAAGCTCCAGCTGTTCGTGCAAACATGCTACGACAGGTCATACAAGAGGTAGATAGAAAAGGGAAGTAAGATGAACTATTCAAAAGCATTGAATGAATGTATCGAAAGTGCCTACATGGTGGCTGGCCATTTTGGAGCTCGTTACCTAGAGTCTTGGCACTTGTTGATTGCCATGTCTAATCACAGTTATAGTGTGGCAGGGGCAACTTTAAATGATTATCCATATGAGATGGACCGTTTAGAAGAGGTCGCTTTGGAACTGACTGAAACGGACTATAGCCAGGATGAAACCTTTACGGAATTGCCGTTCTCCCATCGTTTGCAGGTTCTTTTTGACGAAGCAGAGTATGTAGCGTCAGTGGTCCATGCTAAGGTGCTAGGGACGGAGCACGTCCTTTATGCGATTTTACATGATGGAAATGCCTTGGCGACTCGTATTTTGGAGAGGGCTGGTTTTTCTTATGAAGACAAGAAAGATCAGGTTAAGATTGCTGCCCTACGTCGAAATCTAGAAGAACGTGCAGGCTGGACTCGTGAAGACCTCAAGGCTCTACGCCAACGCCATCGTACAGTAGCTGACAAGCAAAATTCTATGGCCAATATGATGGGCATGCCGCAGACTCCGAGCGGTGGTCTCGAGGACTATACGCATGATTTGACAGAGCAAGCGCGTTCTGGCAAGTTAGAACCGGTCATCGGTCGGGATAAGGAAATCTCGCGTATGATTCAAATCTTGAGCCGTAAGACCAAGAACAATCCTGTCTTGGTTGGAGATGCTGGTGTCGGGAAAACAGCTCTGGCGCTTGGTCTTGCCCAGCGAATTGCTAGTGGGGATGTGCCTGCGGAAATGTCTAAGATGCGCGTGTTAGAGCTTGATTTGATGAACGTTGTTGCAGGTACACGTTTCCGTGGTGACTTTGAAGAACGCATGAATAATATCATTAAGGATATTGAAGAAGATGGCCAAGTGATTCTCTTTATCGACGAACTTCATACTATCATGGGTTCTGGTAGTGGAATTGACTCAACTCTGGATGCGGCCAATATCTTGAAGCCAGCCTTGGCGCGTGGCACCTTGAGAACAGTTGGTGCGACCACTCAGGAAGAATATCAAAAACACATCGAAAAAGATGTGGCCCTTTCTCGTCGTTTCGCCAAAGTGACGATTGAAGAGCCAAGTGTGGCCGACAGTATGGCCATTTTGCAAGGCTTGAAGGCGACTTATGAGAAACATCACCGTGTGCAAATCACAGATGAAGCGGTCAAAACAGCTGTCAAGATGGCGCATCGTTACTTGACTAGTCGCCATTTGCCAGACTCTGCTATCGATCTCTTGGACGAAGCAGCGGCAACAGTGCAAAATAAGGCAAAGCATGTAAAAGCAGACGATTCAGGTTTGAGTCCAGCTGACAAGGCTTTGATAGATGGCAAGTGGAAACAGGCAGCGCAGCTAATCGCAAAAGAAGAGGAAGTGCCTGTCTATAAAGACTTGGTGACAGAGGCTGATATTTTGACTACCTTGAGTCGCTTGTCAGGTATTCCAGTCCAAAAACTGACTCAGACTGATGCTAAGAAATACCTGAATCTGGAAGCTGAATTGCACAAACGTGTCATCGGTCAAGATCAAGCAGTTTCAAGCATTAGCCGTGCCATTCGCCGCAATCAGTCAGGGATTCGCAGTCACAAGCGTCCGATTGGTTCCTTTATGTTCCTAGGACCTACAGGTGTCGGTAAGACCGAATTGGCCAAGGCTTTGGCAGAAGTTCTTTTTGACGATGAATCAGCCCTTATCCGCTTTGATATGAGTGAGTATATGGAGAAATTCGCAGCCAGTCGTCTCAACGGAGCTCCTCCGGGATATGTGGGTTATGAAGAAGGTGGGGAGTTGACCGAGAAGGTTCGCAACAAACCATACTCTGTTCTACTCTTTGATGAGGTAGAAAAAGCCCACCCAGACATCTTTAATGTCCTCTTGCAGGTCTTGGATGATGGTGTCTTGACCGATAGCAAGGGTCGCAAGGTTGACTTTTCAAATACCATTATTATCATGACGTCAAATCTTGGTGCGACAGCCCTTCGGGATGACAAGACTGTCGGATTTGGGGCTAAGGATATTCGTTTTGACCAGGAAAATATGGAAAAACGAATCTTTGAAGAGCTGAAAAAAGCTTATAGACCTGAGTTTATCAACCGTATTGATGAAAAGGTGGTCTTCCATAGCTTATCTAGCGACCATATGCAGGAAGTAGTGAAGATTATGGTCAAACCTTTAGTGGCAAGTTTGGCTGAAAAAGGCATTGACTTGAAATTACAAGCTTCCGCACTGAAATTGCTGGCAAATCAAGGATATGACCCAGAGATGGGAGCTCGTCCACTTCGCAGAACCCTGCAAACAGAAGTGGAAGACAAGTTGGCAGAACTTCTTCTCAAGGGAGAATTAGAGGCAGGCAGCACACTTAAGATTGGTGTCAAAGCAGGCCAGTTAAAATTTGATATTGCATAAAAATGGAGAATCAGGAGCAATCTTGATTCTCTTTTTCGCAACCTTTTTATAAAAAATGATAAAAAACTATTGACAAAACAAAAATATAGTTTATAATAAAAACATAGATAATGAAAATATCAAAAAATATAAAAAGGCAATAGGTTTATGAAAAAGAAAACAGCAGTGGTATTTGGAACCTTTGCTCCGCTTCATCAAGGACATATCGATCTAATCCAGCGAGCGAAGCGGCAGTGTGATCAGGTCTGGGTTGTCGTTTCAGGCTATGAGGGAGATCGAGGGGAGCAGGTAGGCTTAACGCTTCAAAAAAGATTTCGCTATATTAGAGAGGCTTTTCGTGATGACGAGTTGACCTCCGTTTGCAAGTTAGATGAGACTAATCTTCCCCGTTACCCTATGGGCTGGCAGGAGTGGTTGGACCAAATGTTAGCGGAGATTTCCTATGATGAAACCCAGCAAGAGTTAATTTTCTTTGTGGGAGAAGCAGACTACCAGCAAGAATTGTCTAATCGTAGCTTTGGGACTGTCTTGCAAGAAAGAAAGTTTGGTATCTCAGCGACTATGATTCGAGAAAATCCAAGCAAATATTGGAAATATATTGCTCAACCCTTCCGTCGTCAATTTACTAAGAAAGTCTTAATCATGGGAAGTGCTAGCAATGGAAAAACAACTCTAGCCAAGGATTTGGCCAGGTATTACGATGCGCCAGTTAGTCTTGAATATGCGCGTGAGTATCAGATAAAAAATAATGTTCGAGACGACGAGTTGACTCCAAAAGATTACTATTATCTCCTGTTGGGGCAGTATGACCAGACCTCTAAGTTAATCGATAGCAATGCCAATCGAGGCCTAGTGATAGCCGATACCAACTCCTTAGTAACCAAGGGCTACTATGATTATTACATGGAGACTGAGGATCAAGGGGACTTATCAGGAGAGACTTTTGACAATCTATTTGTTTCGATCTTGGCCAAGGAAAAATGGGACTTGATTCTCTTTGTGCAGCCTGTCGGCTCCTATGTCAATGATGGATTTAGAGATATGACTATGGCAGAAGACCATATTCGTCATAGTTTTTCCCAGCATTTGGACCAGATGAGAGAGCGATATTTAACCACCATTCCACTAGTTTATCTAGCTGAGGATTACCTAGGAAATTATGAAGCAGCCAAAGTGGCTATTGATGCCATTTACCAAGCAGATTAGGAGAAAATTATGAAAACAGTAACTGAAAAAATCACACAATTTATCGAAAACTTTAAAAATGTCCATGCCGAAGCCCGCAAGATTGGTTTTGCAGGGATCATGCGCCTGCTCTGGAAAGATCTCTTTGTTGGTCGTAGCCTTTTCCAGTGGTTGTATCTCATTGCCTTGTCAAGTATTCCCTTGATCTTGGAATTCACGCAAAATACGGAAAGTCATGATTGGCTGAGCTTGTTTGCATCTTGGACCGGGATTGTCTGTGTTATCTTGGTAGCAGAAGGGCGTGCAAGCAACTATCTCTTTGGGGCTATTAATTCGGCTATCTATTTGATTTTGGCCATGAATGCGACTTTTTATGGTGAAGTTTTGACGACCGTTTACTTCTTTGTCATGCAGCCGATTGGTCTCTATGCTTGGCTGTCCAACCGTATCAATGACCAAGGAAAAGCAGAAGAATCTCATTTTGAAGCTAAGAAATTATCTGTGCTTGACTGGCTCAAGTACTTGGCTTTGACTGCTATCATTTGGATTGGTATGGGCTTGGCTTACCAAAGTATCCATAGTGCTCGCCCTTTCCGTGATAGTGTTACCGATGCGACCAATGGTGTCGGTCAGCTCTTGATGACCCGTCTCTACCGTGAGCAATGGATTTTCTGGATTGCAACCAATCTCTTTAGTATCTATCTCTGGTGGGGTGAAAATATCCACATCCAAGGGATGTACTGGGTTTACACACTCAATAGTCTAGTAGGTTGGTACCAATGGACTAAGGCAGTTCGTAAGGAGGCATAAAATGACGGACACGATGATTCCAGCAGGGATGATGGAAAGAGAATATTTTGAAATTCATGCAAGTCAGGAGGAATTTTTGGATTGGTACTACAAGCAGGAACTTCCTCAATACGAAAAACCAAGTGTGACGGTGGATATGGTAGCTTACTGCTTTGTCGAAGGAAAGATCAAGCTCTTATTAATTCGTCGCAAGGCTCATCCATATCAAAATTGTTTGGCTCTGGTTGGAGGATTTATGGACAAGGGCGAAGACGCTGCGCATGCCTGCCAGCGTGAGGTTAGAGAAGAAGTTAATCTCAATCTTCCTTTGGAAAAAATTGAGCAATTGATGACCGTATCGACCCCCGGCCGTGACCCACGGGGCTGGACAGTGACCATTGCCCACTTGGTTTATTTGCCTAGTTGTGCATTAGAACTTGTTCAAGCAGGAGACGATGCCAAGGATGTCGTTTTCGTAGATGTCGATTTTCAGACAGGCAAGTGCTTCTTAGAGGGAGTAGAGTTGGAGGAGCAAGCCTTCGCTTTTGACCATTATGCCATTATCCAAGAATCCATCAAACGAATCCAAGGCCGTCTCGACTGGAATCCGACCTTCCTTTATCTGCTGGAGGAGGAGTTCACTGTCTACGAAGGAACTGAACTGGTCAATCTTATCAATCCCGGTCGTCCAATCGTCAGCAATAACTTTCTCGTAAAATACGGAGAATATGTAGAAGAAGTCGGACTCAAACGAGTACCTAAAAAGAAACCCAGAAAAACCTATCGATTGAAATAAAAAGCGAGGCCGGGAAAAAGTTCCCGACCTCTTTATTTGCCTTTATTAGTTTGATTTGCTGTTGCGACTGTTTTAGGGATGGCTATCTCTCTTAGAATTGCTCAACAGGTGCGTAAAGAAGTCTTTGTATCGATACTTGAGATAGTTCTCATGTAAAAATAACAAAGCGATATAAACAATCAAAAAGATTGTAGTCAGATAAAACACATCAAATGCAGTTCTCGCATAGTAAGCGGCTGATTGATAAGAGCCAATTGCTCCCAAAATCAACCAAGGAAGATACTTATAATACTTATTTAGCATAAGAGTGCACCTCCTATATTCTATTTCAATGTTATTATATTCCTTTGTCTAATATAATGCAAGCGATTACACAAAAAACAAATTCAAATTTTAAAAGAAAAATCTCCTGTTTTTCTGTTTTATTACGAATAGAAGAGTAGGAGGAGTAAATATATCTAAATGATGTGAGATTTTTAAAATAGTTTAGATAAATTGTTGACATATTCAAGGCCATATGTTACAATTATATTACAAAAAGATTTCTTTATATTTCTAAAATATTACAAAGGAGTAGAAAAATGAAAAAGAAAACCTATATCAAATTGATGGCAGCAACTGTATTGGCTTCTACCTTGCTACTAGGAGCTTGTGGAAATAAAAAGGAAACAACTCAAGCAAGCAGTTCTGCTAAGACAAGCCAATCATCAAGCTCTAAAGCAGCTTCTGCTAGCAAAGAAAGCAAGACTCAGAAGTCCTCAAGTTCAGCTTCATCTGAAAAGGCTAAGGCATCTACTGATCAATCTTCAGCAACTGCAACGCCATCACAAGCGGCACCTGCACCAGAGCAAAGACAGGGTCAAGAAGTGGCCAGTCAACAGGTAGCTAGTCAACAAACTTCTGCTCAGACTCCTTCAACTCAACAGGCTCCTCAAGCCCAGTCTAACCAATCAAGCTATGATCCTACAACTGACCGCAAACTTCAAGATAAGCAAGCAGAGCAAAATAAACGCTACAAGGGTGTTTTAACTATGGTAGACGGTGATTTCTCAGCTGCAGCGGGCAACTGGAAGGGTGCCAATGGCGAAACCATTACAGTTTCATCAGGAGGTCAATTCACAGTAGAATCTGCTGATGGAAAGAAAGAAAACTACTCTATCAGAGGCTATTCTTATACTCTTGATGATGGCAAGTATAATGCCAAAATCGGTGGAGGGAAAGTCATCCAAATTACAACAGGAGCGGATGGCAAGGTTTCCAGTGTTGCTTTGAATCAATAATAGCGCTCAGTATTTGAATTTTTACAATCAAAAACCCGTCAACTTTAAGAGAGTTACGGGTTTTAATCTATTAAGCCTTATGCAACTGCAAGAGAGCTTCAATCTCTGCCAGGGTGCTAGCTTGTGAAATAGCTCCACGGAGTTTAGCAATGCCAGATGTTCCACGGAGGTGGTGAGGAGCGAGGCCACGGAATTCACGAACTGCGACATTTTCCCCTTTGAGGTTAATCAAGCGTTTCAAGTGTTTGTAGGTAATTTTTATCTTGTCTTCAAAAGTCAAATCAGGTAGGATTTCACCTACCAGAAGATTGTATCAGTTATATCTCGAAAGAAAAAAGAATAAATTTAACTATAAAACCTGTCTTATTGAATGAAAAAATGGTAGAATAAACATCATATCAAGTGAAATGTGGAGTGTTACAAACAATGAAGTCAAAAATGTTTCGATTTTCTTTGGTTTTGTTATTTATTTTCTTTCTTTATTTTTTGTTTTCAATTTTTAACCGAACGTACAGTGGAATCACCGTAGATAAACATGATAATGAGTGGATAGTTAGACAAGTCCATAATCTGGGAAGCTTTGCAAATCATCAAGAGATAATAGGGGCATCGATTATACAAATAGACGGTCAGAGTCCAGATAGTAATTTCTCATTATCTCGATTTTTAATTGTTGAACCGCTTCATTCTGTGACAGTGTTAGATAGAGGCATTTCAAAGACTTTAATAATAGAATCTGGGAAATCAAGCCAAATTATCTTTCTTGTTTTATCAATCATTGCTTTTCTGATTCTACTGTTATTTCGATTATACATAAAAGGCAGAAGTAGAGGAAAAACTGGGAAACGATATTTTTATTTTATTATTTATACTAGTCTGATGTTATTATCGATTATTCCATCAAGTATAGGAGATGTATTTGGTCGTAGTCTATTAATTTCATACTTGACTTTATTTCCATTATTCATGGATATCTTCATTAGAGTGTTAGTCTTAAAGATAAAAGGTTCAACCATTTCTAACTTTTCTCGTATTATACTGGGCTATTCACTCATAACTCAACTTTTGTATGTTTATAATCTTATACAGCCCATTGATTTTTTAACCATCTTTTTTTCTAGGGGAGTATTTTATTTAGTATTTTTCTTTTTAGTTATCCTACTGTTAAAGATGCTTATAAATTACTATCAGAGAAGAGAAATGCTGCCAATTCATACCTTATTTTTAGCAGTTCTTGCCTTATTTCCTCTATTTTTTGGATATATTTTCCCGATTGGTAAGGAAGTTTCGTTTATTTATAGTATTCCTCTATTGTTGCTTATTTTATTCTCTATTGTGAATAACTTGATACTAGAGCGAATGATATATGTTGCTTGGAAGTGGAATCCATTCATATATAACTTGATATTTTCCGTTTTTTTTACTAGTCTAATTATTCTTTTTAGTCTGTTATTAAGAGAATTTTCTCCAATTTTTTTCGTTCTTTACACTTTTCTTTTTTCGCTAGCTTTGTTACCTGAAATAAGGAAAATGATGTTGATTAGCCATAAAATGGAGGGAATCTTTAGTAGTTTTCATACTTTTGTAGCTACTGAATTAGAGAGGGAAGAAATTGCAACGTTTATACATGATACTACAATTCAGAAGGTTATTTATTATAAAAAGCAGTTAGAAATTAGTGAACACATTAATAGGGGAGCTTTATTAGAGATGTTGGATGATATTGTTTTTGAATTAAGAGATTTATGTTCCAATATCTATCCTTTAATGGTGCATGAATTAGGGTTGAAAGAATCTATTACTAGCATATTAAACCAATTCATGAAGATGGAAACTGTTTCGATTATGACAACTTTTTCAATAGATGAAGAAAAAGTTAACGATAAAGTGGGCACGTTTGTATTAAGGACAGTTAAAGAACTAGTAAATAATAGTATTCTTCATGGGAATGCTAGAGAAATTACTGTAGATTTATCTACAAAAGAAAAGATTTTATCAATTGAAGTTATAGATGATGGTATTTTTAAGGGAAACTATCAGTCTAATGAACATCATTTTGGTTTAAATAGAATTGTAGAGAAGGTTCATTTATTGGGGGGAACTGTTCAGATAAATATAGAACCTACAAGTGTGAAGATACGGATACCTATAGAAGGGAAGAAAAATGATTCGTTTGGTTTTGATTGATGATCACAGTTTAGTATTACAAGGATTGGAGAACTATTTTTTAAAGGAAGATGATTTTAAAATTGTTGGTTCCTATACAGAAGTAGCAGATTTACTTCTCTGTCTTAAGAATGAAAAGGTAGATGTGCTAGTTATGGATTTTATGTTGAAAGGAGTAACGGCATTTGATGTTATTAGTCAAATAAATAGATTTCTGAATACAGTTCCCAAGATAGTTCTTTTATCAGGATTTTATGACACTTTGTTACATAAGAGAGCGATGGATTTTGGGATTCAAGCTTTTTTACCCAAAGAAAGTTCTTATTTGGATGTTAAAAGTGCAATTTATGCTGTTTATAAGGGAAATCACGTTATTCCAGATGGTTTGTTAGAAAAGCAAGAAAATAATCTATTGACAGATACGGAGTTAAGTGTATTGGAACTGATTGTAAAAGAATATTCTAATGAAAAGATAGCAAATAGTTTATTTGTCAGCAGGAGAACAGTGGATACCCATGTTTCAAATATTTGTTCAAAGTTGGGAGTGACGAGTAGAGTTGGAGCTGTACGTGAGGCTATTCGATTAAATCTAGTATCTTTATAATTTTATACTAAAAAGGCAAGAAGGTTTTCGTAAATTACGGATTCTTTCTTGTCTTTTTTTGTTTAAGATAGAGTCAGTTTAAAAGATTGGAGAAGTATATGCTAACAGTAGATTATTTACTTGGAGACAATAAAAATCGTTATTTTGGCAGAGGGCATAAGAAGACGACTTATGAAGTTAAGTTGAAAAATATTTTAGAAGAAGTTGGGTCTCTTCATCAAGAAGGTTTGTGGTCTAGTAAACAATCTGAAATCATACAGCAACACCTGAGTACATTAGATGGAATAGTATTAGCTCATTTATTTGGAAGTGAAATACTGAAAAGAATGGGAGTGAGATTAAATCAGTATAGGTTAAGCCATTTTGAGATAAAGTCAGGGATAAAAGCTATAGAAGAATTGGTAAATTTAAAATTAGAATTACAAAATTTCAAAATGACGAACCAAGTGATTGAATTTGATTGCTTGGTAATGGATATGAAAGTTTGTTTAGGATATCAATTATTAGAATGTATGGAAAATGTAGCTGCTATAGGAGAACAAGGTAGAGATTTTTTATCAACGCATTTAAGAGATAGACAACATGATATATACGATGTTGAGTTTTCAGATAGTAGTATATCTTGTAAAGCAGAGCAAGTATTAATCAAAGATATTGAATATAGTGGTGTAGGTAGTCTAGAAAAGAATTATTATAGTTTGTTAGAGCTTCTGATTATTTTTTCTCAAATGGCAGAGATGTTAGCCTACCATATAGAAGAGATATCTCGAGAAGAGAGCAATACCATGTGGATGAAGCAAGTGAGTGCAGACTTGAATTCACCAATTTTGAACGGAGTAGTAGAGCTTAGTGGTAGTGTTTCAAAAAATAGATTGTTAAAAATTAGAGAAGAACATTGGAAAGTCTACGAAATGTCAGGATATGATATAGATCATAAGGTAGTCTTTAAAAGTAAAATAGCTCAAAAATTACCTGATGGAGGGGGACAGTGATGGGAAATAGAGAATTAAGGTTAGTCATATCGGGAACTTATTCTACAGGTAAGACAACAACTGCTACAGCTCTTTCGATTGCAACGGGACTTCCCTTAATCGACGCTTTGTCTGCGAGGGAAATTTTGACAGATTTATATCCTGGCAGAAGATTTCAGGATATGTCATCAACTGAATTAATGGCACTAGGGCTAAAGCGTTTTGAGGAGAGAATTCGTACAGAAGGAATTTTATACAAGGAACATGGAAGTTTTCTATCAGATGGTTCAGTATTGAATGAATGGATTTACGGTACTGTTCGAATGAGGGTAGGAATTAATCCAGGATCAGCATTCATTCATCGATTGATGAAATCTATTTTAGGTATTCCGGGTCGACGATTTTTCAAAAAATATTTGACTGCTTATGGGGTTGTCTCTAAGAATCATGCGAAACTGTGGTATACAGATGTTGTTCATTTACCAGTAGAGTTTGCAATGGATCCAGATGGGCATAGACCAGTATCTGAAGAGTATCGAAATTTATCAGATGAGGAATTATATGAAGCTTATAGGAATTTGGGTCTGACACCTTATTGTGTCAAAGGTAGTCAGAAAGAACGGTTAAATCAGATCATTCAACATTATGAGTTGCCAATAGTTGTTTCAGTAGATGAGGCTATTTCCTTAGCTGAAAAGGTTATACGAGAAAACAGGGAAGCAGTATCTAAACGTATCATAGAACAGTATGAAGAGCCTACATTAAAGGAAAAAATAAAATTTATGACAAGATATTAGGAGTATGTATGATTCAGTTTCAAAATATTAGTAAGATTTATAAGGTAGGAGAGCAAGAAGTTCGTGCTTTAGATCAAGTTAGTTTTTCTATTGAGAAAGGGAAATTTACAGTTATTTTAGGTCCATCAGGTTCAGGGAAAAGTACGTTACTAAATTTACTTGGTGGGATGGATCGTGCGACATCAGGAACCTTTATATTTGATGAGGAACTAGTAACAAAGTTTACGGACAAGGAATTATCTGCTTATCGAAAAGATAAAATTGGTTTTGTTTTTCAATTTTATAACTTAGTTCCAAGTTTAACAGCCAAGGAGAATATAGGTATTGCAGCAAATTTAGTGAAAAACAATAAAGAAATTGATATGTATTTAGATCAAGTTGGTTTACTTCATAGAAAAAATAATTTTCCTAATCAACTTTCTGGAGGTGAAATGCAACGTGTATCAATTGCAAGGGCATTGGCTAAAGAACCTAGTCTATTATTGTGTGATGAACCTACAGGAGCGTTAGATTCAAAGACAGGTGATAGTATTTTAACTTTATTGAAGGAAGTTTCTAGAAATGGGAATGCTGCAGTTGTAATGGTTACACATAATAGAGAGTTTGCTAAATTTGCAGATCGAGTTATATATTTGAAAGATGGAAGTATTGAAAAAATAGAGAATAATGAAGAGGTGCTGGGATGAGGTATCTTCATATAAAATTATTAAGAGATCTTCGGCAAAATTGGCAACAATTTTTCTCTGTTTTTCTGATGTCTCTATTAAGTGTATTAATCTTTGTAGGGCTACAAGGAGCTTGGCATGGACTTGAAAAGAGTCTAGAGAGTTATTTGAAACAATCTGAACTTCCTGTTGTTTGGGTTCAAGCGAGACAAATTGATGAATCAAAAATTAAGCAGGTTGAACTATTATCTTCTGTTGAAAAAGTTATCAGTAAAAAGAAAGGATTTGCTAATATTGTTCGTTTAGACAAGACTGACGGACGAATCAATCTTGAAACGATTACAGATAATCAACTGGTTACAGTAACAGAAGGAAGTTCTTTTTCTGAAGGAAAACAAGATTCGATTTGGATTGATGGGAATTATGCGAAGAAGAATCATTTACAGATTGGAGATTCAATTTCTATTTCATCAAGGGGGAAACAGATAGATTTAGAAATTGTAGGATTTGTTCAGGCCACAGATAAGATTTATTTCACAGGTAGCATGGAATATATCGCTCCAAATCCTGACAATGATGCCTATGGTTATATTGCAGATAATGAAATTGCAAAAGGAATTCTGGGTTTATCGTCAGATAATGTCTTAGAAATTTATGGTTCTAAGGTAGATTTGCGAGGAGATTTAGAGTCTATTTTTGGGGGCGATTTAGTTTCTTATCAAGATCAAAAAAGTTTAACTGAAATATCAGAAGCTACCGATCGAGTTGGGCAAATTAGAAACTTATCTTACTTATTTTCTTTTATCTTTATTTTGTTAGCTATTTTGGCTATGTTTACAACCATTCAGCGTTTGATTGATGGCCAAACAAAAGAGATTGCTGTATTAAAGGCTCTAGGCTTTTCAAATCAGGCTATCAGTTTACATTATATTTTATTTGGCTTAGTAGTAAGTTTATTAGGAAGTTTCGCAGGCTTTGCTATTTCTCCCTTGATGTCATGGTTTGTACTAGAAACTCAAAAGTCAATGTTTACACTTCCAAATTGGCAAATCTCTTATTCATCTTCATCAATAGTCGTTGGTATTGTGGTCATTATTATTTGTGTTTTAGCTGCCTATTTAGCTTCTAGAGAGTCAGCTAGAGGCTTACCAGCAATATTTTTAAGAGGTAAAGAAAAAGTTGCTAAATCTGTTTTTGTGGAAAGATTTTCCTCTATCTGGCAACGAATTTCTTATCCTTCTAGATGGGCAATTCGTGATGCCTCGTTTAATCGTATTCGAGTTTTGATGGGAATCGTGGGAGTTGCAGGAAGTATGATGTTACTGATTGCTGGAATTGGTATGCCTGTGTCCATGAATCATCTTGTTGATAAGGCATACAATGAAGATTTTTCTTATTCAAAACGACTGACCGTAGCTGATTATACATCTTCTAAGTCTAGATATGGTGGGCAAGGTGTACAAATTTCACAGGCACATTTTAATCCAGATGATGGCTACAATCGTTTATTGATTATATTTGATGATGGAGATATGATCCAAGCAAAAACAGAGAGTGCGGATTCTTTGAAAGATGATGGTTTGTATGTAACTAGATCATTTGCCCGTTTAGCAGGTATTAAAGTCGGAGATTTTTTAAATGTGACTCCCTATCAAGATGGTCATACTTACAAGTTTGAAGTAAAAGGGATTGTCACAAGTGAAACCAATCAAGGGGCCTATCTTCATGCTAGAGTCTTTGAAAAAGCAGGGGGAGATTTTACTCCACATACTTTATTAGTTGGGCCGGAGGTGGACGAAGATACTATTAAGCAAGACAAAGGTGTTCTATCTGTCATTGAAAAAGGGAGCCAAGAAAAAAATGCCTATGATTTTGTATCTAGTTTGATGAGTGTATTTCTAATGATTATTGGCTTTGCCTTATTACTTGTTATTATTGTTCTCTATAATCTGGGTTCTTTAAACTTTGTAGAGAGAATGAGAGACTATGCTACATTGCAAGTATTAGGATTTTCTAATCAATATCTACAGATGGTGACTCTTTTTGAGACTATACTGACTACCTTTATTGGGTGGCTAGCAGGAATTCCTTTAGGAATATGGTTTTTGAAAGAATATGTAGCAACATTTTCGACAATTCGAATTGAGTATACCGCTTATGTCAGTATGTATGTCCTTGCTTCTGCTACGTTATTGGTTTGGTTTACATCTTTAGGGACTGCTTATTTTATTAGTCTTCGTATGAGAAAGATTGATATGATTAGTGCTCTAAAGGGGGTAGACTAGTATGGTCAGTTCTGAGGGAATCTATAGACATTTATGAATAATTGTTAATCATCAGTTCTAAGGTCCAAATTTACCTATTTGTGTATTGGTTCACTACATTACTGTATTCAAAATCCGTCAGCTCAAATAAGAGTTGACGGATTCTTTTATACTTGTACTTGGGTTAAAAATTCTTCTGTAGTAAGAATTTGAGCAAACTCATCTTGTAGAGAAAGGAGATTAATCTCATGGATAGTCTCAGGAGAGATGGACTGACCGTTTTTGTTAGATAGGGTAAAACTGGCAGTAGCATCTGCTAGTAAAGTGACTTCAAAACCAAGATTTGCTGCCATTCGTGTCGTAGTAGATACACAATGAGGCAGGGTCAAACCAACAAGGACTAAATGACCAATCTGATTTTTTCGTAAATAGGTTTCAAGATTTGTTCCAATAAAGGCGCTATTAACCGTTTTTTGAAAGACAGGTTCTGAAGCAAATGGTTCAAATCCACTTTTAGACTCCTGATTTTGTTTGTTATGAAATTGGGACTGGGGATTGTCAGATATGTGTTGAACATGTAAGACTGGAAGAGCGTGTTTACGAAAGTATGCCAGTACCCTCAATGCTTGTTGTTCAGCTTGAGGGTTGTTCCGTTCTCCCCAGATAGGTCTATCAAATGCTTTTTGCATATCGATAATCAGTAGAGCAGTATGAACCATGTTAAGCCTTATCTAACTGCAAGAGAGCCTCAATCTCTGCTAGGGTGCTAGCTTGTGAAATGGCTCCACGTAGTTTGGCAGCGCCAGATGTTCCACGGAGGTAGTGAGGAGCGAGACCACGGAATTCACGAACTGCGACATTTTCCCCTTTGAGGTTAATCAAGCGTTTCAAGTGTTCGTAGGCAATTTTCATCTTGTCCTCAAAGGTCAAATCAGGTAGGATTTCTCCTGTTTCAAAGTAGTGGTTGATTTGCTTGAAGAGGTAGGGATTTCCCATAGCTGCACGGCCAATCATGACTGCGTCAGCGCCAACTTCTTCGATACGCTGTTTGGCTTCTTGAACTGTACGGATGTCACCGTTGGCGATGAATGGAATCTTTGTCAGTGCTTGAGCGACCTTGTGAAGAGTCTCAAGGTCTGCGTGGCCTGTGTACATTTGTTCACGGGTACGTCCATGCATGGCAAGGGCAGAAACACCTGCAGCTTCAGCGGCGAGGGCATTTTCTACTGCAAGAGAAGGGTCAGCCCAGCCGGTACGCATTTTGACAGTAAGGGGGATATCCAGGACAGATTGGACCTTGTTGATGATAGAGTAGATTTTGTCTGGGTCCTTGAGCCACATAGCACCAGCTTCGTTCTTCACGATTTTGTTAACTGGGCAGCCCATGTTGATATCGACGATATCAGTTTTGGTGTTTTCTTGGATGAATTCTGCTGCGCGTGCTAGGCTGTCTTCATCACTACCAAAAAGTTGGATAGAGACTGGGTTTTCGCCTTCATCGATATGAAGCATGTGTAGGGTTTTTTCGTTGTTGTATTGAATTCCCTTGTCAGAGACCATTTCCATGACAACGAGTCCAGCTCCGAGCTCTTTTGCAATGGTACGAAAGGCTGAGTTGGTGACACCAGCCATGGGTGCTAGAACGGTACGATTGGGAATCTCAACATTGCCAATCATAAAGGGTGTATTAAGATTTGTCACGAATGAGTTCCTCCAGGTCGTTTTCATCAAAGTTGTAAGTAGTTTGGCAGAATTGACAAGTGATTTCTGCCCCGTGGTCTTCCTCTTTCATTTCCTGTAAGTCTGAACTTGGAAGGCTAGCAAGAGCGTTCATAAAGCGATCATGGCTACAGTCACATTGGAAACGGATTTCTTCTTCAGAGAGACGCTTGTAGGCCTCGTCACCGTAGATAGCCTTAAGGAGAGCTTCGATATGGTCGTCGCTTTCCAGAAGGGTTGAGATAGCTGGCATTTCTTGGATGCGTTTTTCAAAGCGAGCAATCTCTTCTTCCTTGGCTCCTGGCAAGACTTGAACTAGGAAACCACCTGCAACCTTGACCTTGTCTTCCTCGTCCAAAAGGACATTGAGGCCGACTGCTGAAGGTGTTTGTTGGCTTTCAGTCAGGTAAAAGGCAAGGTCTTCACCGATTTCTCCAGAGATGAGGGGAGTCATAGAGTTGTAAGGATTTCCAGTACCGTAGTCTGTGATAACGAGAAATTGACCATTTCCAACAAAAGGTCCGACTAGAACTTCACCAGTTGCAGTCTTTTTGATGTCAACACCAGGATTTTGAACGTAGCCTTTGACATTCCCCTTGGTATCAGCGACGGTGATAATAGCACCTAGAGAGCTAGATCCCAGTACCTTAACTGTTAGTTTGGTATTTCCTTTTTCATTGGCTGCGAGAATCTGGCTAGCGATAAGAGTTCGACCAAGCGCTACAGTTGAGCTAGCTTGGGTTTGGTGTTTTTCTTGAGCAGTGCGGACGGTTTCTGTGCTATCAAGGACAAAAGCACGAAAGGCTCCGCTTTCTGATATTGTTTTAATAATTTTATCCATAGCTACTATTTTAGCATAAAAATGCCCAAAGGGGGAGCCGTGTGTTTGCTGATTTTTAGGATAATAGACCAGGAAATCAGCATGAAAATAAAAAGAGAAACAGATTATTTCAGCATTTCTAAGATTTATGCTATGCTTAAGGTAGAAAATGAAAGGGGTAACAAATGTATTTAGGAGATTTGATGGAAAAGGCCGAATCTGGCCAATTTTCAATCCTTTCCTTTCTATTACAAGAGTCTCAGACGACTGTCAAGGCTGTAATGGAGGAAACAGGATTTTCAAAAGCAACCCTAACCAAATATGTCACCCTGCTCAATGACAAGGCTTTGGACAGTGGTTTAGTGCTGAACATCTCCTTAGAAGATGAAAATCTGCGTCTGTCAATCGGTGCAGCTACCAAGGGGAGAGATATTCGGAGCCTGTTTTTGGAGAATGCTGTTAAATACCAGATTCTTGTTTATCTTCTCTACCACCAGCAGTTTTTAGCTCATCAGTTGGCTCAAGAATTGATGATTAGTGAGGCTACGCTTGGTCGCCATTTGGCTAGTTTAAATCAGATTTTGTCAGAATTTGATTTATCTATCCAAAATGGACGGTGGCGAGGTCCAGAGCATCAGATTCGTTACTTCTATTTCTGTCTTTTCCGCAAGGTTTGGTCGAGTCAGGAATGGGAAGGCCACATGCAGAAGCCAGAGAGAAAGCAGGAGATTGCCACTTTAGAAGAAATCTGCGGTGCAAGTTTGTCTTCGGGTCAGAAATTGGACTTGGTTCTCTGGGCTCATATCAGTCAACAGCGTCTTCGGGTTAATGCTTGTCAGTTCCAAGTGATAGAAGAGAAAATGCGAGGGTATTTTGACAATATTTTCTACCTTCGTTTGCTGAGAAAGGCTCCGTCCTTTTTTGCTGGACAACACCTTCCTCTAGGAACTGAGGATGGGGAGATGATGATTTTCTTCTCTTTCCTCCTATCTCATCGCATTCTTCCTCTTCATACTATGGAATATATCCTTGGTTTTGGAGGGCAGTTGGCAGATTTGCTGACGCAATTGATTCAAGAAATGAAGAAGGAGGAACTATTGGGGGACTATACAGAGGACCATGTCACTTATGAACTCAGTCAGCTTTGTGCTCAAGTCTATCTCTATAAGGGCTATATTTTACAGGATTGCTACAAGTACCAGTTAGAGAATCGTCATCCCTATTTGCTGATGGAACATGATTTTAGGGGAACGGCAGAGGAGATTTTTCATGCTCTACCTGCCTTTCAGCAGGGGACAGATTTGGATAAGAAAATTCTCTGGGAATGGCTTCAGTTGATGGAATATATGGCTGAAAATGGTGGTCAGCATATGCGGATTGGTCTGGATTTGACATCTGGTTTTCTTGTCTTTTCAAGGATGGCAGCCATTTTAAAACGGTATTTGGAATACAATCGTTTTATCACCATTGAAGCCTATGACCGAACTCGACATTATGATTTGCTGGTTACCAATAACCCGATTCATAAGAAGGAACAAACACCAGTCTATTATTTAAAAAATGACTTGGATATGGAAGATTTGGCGGCTATTCGTCAGTTATTATTCACTTAAAAGGCTTGGTCGTTCCAGGTCTTTTTTGTGAAATTCACACAATCTCCTCACATTTTTTAAAAAATTAAAAAAAGTTGATAAACAAGAAAGCGCTTTATTTTGTATACTAGTAAGTGTAAAGAGGAAACATCCTCAAGATCTTTATCAGGAGGACAGCACATGTCACAAGAAAAATACATCATGGCCATTGACCAGGGGACTACAAGCTCTCGTGCCATTATTTTCAACAAAAAAGGAGAAAAGGTCAGCTCGAGTCAAAAAGAGTTTACCCAGATTTTCCCTCAGGCAGGTTGGGTAGAGCACAATGCCAATGAAATTTGGAACTCAGTCCAGTCAGTTATTGCGGGTGCTTTCATCGAAAGTGGTGTCAAGCCAAGTCAAATCGAAGCAATCGGAATTACCAACCAACGTGAAACAACGGTTGTCTGGGATAAGAAAACAGGGCTCCCTATCTACAACGCTATCGTTTGGCAGTCTCGCCAAACAGCCCCTTTGGCTGAGCAACTAAAAAACCAAGGTTATGTGGAAAAATTCCATGAAAAGACTGGTTTGATCATCGATGCTTACTTCTCAGCGACTAAGGTTCGTTGGATTTTGGACCATGTAGAAGGCGCTCAAGAGCGAGCAGAAAAAGGGGAATTGCTCTTTGGTACCATTGATACTTGGTTGGTTTGGAAATTGACTGACGGTGCGGCTCACGTGACCGACTACTCAAATGCAGCTCGTACCATGCTTTATAACATTAAAGAACTCAAATGGGATGACGAGATTTTGGAAATCCTCAACATTCCTAAGGCTATGCTACCAGAAGTTCGTTCTAACTCTGAAATCTACGGCAAGACAGCCCCATTCCATTTCTACGGTGGAGAAGTGCCAATCTCAGGTATGGCTGGGGACCAACAAGCGGCCCTCTTTGGACAGTTGGCCTTTGAACCAGGTATGGTTAAAAATACTTACGGAACAGGTTCTTTCATCATCATGAATACTGGTGAAGAAATGCAGTTGTCTGAAAACAATCTCTTGACAACGATTGGTTACGGAATCAATGGCAAGGTTTACTATGCCTTGGAAGGTTCTATCTTCATCGCAGGAAGTGCCATTCAATGGCTTCGTGATGGTCTTCGCATGGTTGAAAATTCACCAGAGTCTGAAAAATACGCTCGTGATTCTCACAACAATGATGAAGTTTATGTCGTTCCAGCCTTTACAGGTCTAGGTGCTCCATACTGGAACCAAAACGCTCGCGGTTCTGTCTTTGGCTTAACTCGTGGAACAAGTAAAGAAGACTTTATCAAGGCGACATTGCAATCTATCGCTTATCAGGTGCGTGATATCATCGACACCATGCAAGTGGATGCGCAGACAGCTATCCAAGTCTTGAAAGTAGACGGTGGTGCAGCTATGAACAATTTCCTCATGCAGTTCCAAGCTGACATTTTGGGAATCGATATCGCACGCGCCAAAAACTTGGAAACAACAGCTCTAGGGGCAGCCTTCCTAGCAGGTTTGTCAGTGGGCTATTGGAAGGACTTGGATGAGTTGAAACTCTTGAACGAGACAGGAGAACTCTTCGAGCCATCTATGAACGAATCGCGCAAGGAACAACTCTACAAGGGCTGGAAGAAGGCTGTAAAAGCAACTCAAGTCTTTGCGGAAGTAGACGACTAATACTGGAAGAATAAAGCGACTCAGTTAGAAAGTGTGTAAATATGGAATTTTCAAAGAAAACACGTGAATTATCAATTCAAAAAATGCAGGAACGTACCTTGGACCTCTTGATTATCGGTGGAGGTATCACTGGTGCTGGTGTAGCCTTGCAGGCGGCAGCTAGTGGTCTAGATACTGGTTTGATTGAAATGCAAGACTTTGCAGAAGGAACATCCAGCCGTTCAACAAAATTGGTTCACGGCGGTCTTCGTTACCTCAAACAATTCGACGTAGAAGTGGTATCAGATACAGTTTCAGAACGTGCTGTAGTTCAACAAATCGCTCCACACATTCCGAAACCAGACCCAATGCTCTTGCCAGTTTACGATGAAGATGGAGCGACCTTTAGCCTCTTCCGTCTGAAAGTAGCTATGGATCTTTACGACCTCTTGGCAGGAGTTAACAACACACCAGCTGCTAACAAGGTTTTGAGCAAGGAAGAAGTTTTGGAACGCCAGCCAAACTTGAAGAAAGAAGGTTTGGTAGGAGGTGGGGTTTACCTTGACTTCCGTAACAACGATGCGCGTCTCGTGATTGAAAATATCAAACGTGCCAACCAAGACGGTGCCCTCATTGCTAACCACGTGAAGGCAGAAGGCTTCCTCTTTGACGAAAGTGGCAAGATTACAGGTGTGGTAGCTCGTGATCTCTTGACAGACCAAGTCTTTGAAATCAAGGCCCGTCTGGTTATTAACACAACAGGTCCTTGGAGCGACAAGGTGCGCAATTTGTCTAATAAGAGAACACAATTCTCACAAATGCGTCCAACTAAGGGAGTTCACTTGGTAGTGGATTCAAGCAAAATCAAGGTTTCACAGCCAGTTTACTTTGATACAGGTTTGGGTGACGGTCGTATGGTCTTTGTACTTCCACGTGAAAACAAGACTTACTTTGGTACAACTGATACTGACTACACAGGTGATTTGGAACATCCAAAAGTGACTCAAGAAGATGTAGACTATCTGCTTGGCATTGTCAACAATCGCTTCCCAGAAGCTAACATCACCATTGATGATATCGAAAGCAGCTGGGCAGGTCTTCGTCCATTGATTGCAGGCAATAGCGCTTCTGACTACAATGGTGGAAATAACGGAACCATCAGCGATGAAAGCTTCAATAACTTGATTGCGACTGTCGAAGCTTATCTATCGAAAGAAAAAACGCGTGAAGATGTTGAATCTGCTGTCAGCAAGCTTGAAAGCAGCACATCTGAGAAACATTTGGATCCATCTGCAGTTTCACGTGGTTCTAGCTTGGACCGTGATGATAATGGTCTCTTGACTCTTGCTGGTGGTAAAATCACAGACTACCGTAAGATGGCAGAAGGGGCTATGGAGCGCGTAGTTGAGATCTTGAAAGCAGAGTTTGATCGTAGCTTTAAACTCATCAACTCTAAGACTTATCCTGTTTCAGGTGGAGAATTGAATCCAGCAAATGTGGATTCAGAAATCGAAGCCTTTGCGCAACTTGGAGTGTCACGTGGTTTGGATAGTAAGGAAGCTCACTATCTAGCAAATCTTTACGGTTCAAATGCACCGAAAGTCTTTGCTCTTGCTCATAGTTTGGAACAAGCGCCAGGACTCAGTTTGGCAGACACCTTGTCTCTTCACTATGCAATGCGCAATGAGTTGGCTCTTAGCCCAGTTGACTTCCTCCTTCGTCGTACCAACCACATGCTCTTTATGCGTGATAGTTTGGATAGTATCGTTGAGCCAGTTTTGGATGAAATGGGACGATTCTATGACTGGACTGAAGAAGAAAAAGCAGCTTACCGTGATGATGTCGAAGCAGCTCTTGCTAACAATGATTTAGCAGAATTAAAAAATTAAGAAAAAGGAAAAGAGGCGGAGGGCAGCATTCCTTGTCGCCCGCCCCTTCTTTTTAATGGAGACAGAAAAATGATGAATGAATTATTTGGAGAATTTTTGGGGACTTTAATCCTGATTCTTCTAGGAAATGGTGTTGTTGCTGGTGTGGTTCTTCCAAAAACTAAGAGCAACAGCTCAGGTTGGATTGTGATTACCATGGGTTGGGGGATTGCAGTTGCGGTTGCAGTATTTGTATCCGGCAAGCTCAGTCCAGCTCATTTAAACCCAGCTGTGACGATTGGTGTGGCCTTGAAAGGTGGTTTGCCTTGGGCTTCCGTTTTCCCTTACATCCTAGCCCAGTTCGCAGGGGCTATGCTGGGTCAGATTTTGGTTTGGTTGCAATTCAAACCTCACTATGAGGCAGAAGAAAATGCAGGAAACATTTTGGCTACTTTCAGCACAGGACCAGCTATCAAAGATACTGTATCAAACTTGATTAGTGAAATCCTAGGAACTTTTGTATTGGTATTAACAATCTTTGCTTTGGGACTTTATGACCTTCAAGCAGGAATCGGAACCTTTGCAGTGGGGACTTTGATTGTCGGTATCGGTCTATCACTAGGTGGGACAACAGGTTATGCCTTGAACCCTGCGCGTGACCTTGGACCTCGTATCATGCACAGTATCCTTCCAATTTCAAACAAGGGAGACGGAGACTGGTCTTATGCCTGGATTCCTGTTGTGGGACCTGTTATCGGAGCAGCCTTGGCAGTGCTTGTATTCTCACTTTTCTAATCTGGAAAACAATTATGTTGATAGAGCTTGAGATGAAAATCTCAGGCTTTTTTAAAAATATACATAGAAAAACCGCATAATTTTAAAATTAGCTTAAATATAATGAAAATCTACGGCAAACAATTGAAAAAATACTATATAAAGTGGTACAATGGTAGAAAAATAAGCTAGTAAGAATCACTCTTATTTTAGCGAAAAATTACAGAAATGAATGGTTTTTCTTGATGAAACAGAGAAAAGAATTGTACCTCTTTCTTGGTCGGACAGCCTTGTATTTTCTTATCTTTCTGGGGCTGCTTTACTTTTTTAGCTATCTTGGTCAGGGTCAAGGAAGCTTTATCTATAATGAATTTTAACTTGAAGGAGAATCCCTATTGTGTCAAATAAACCAATAGCAGATATGATTGAAACCATTGAGCATTTTGCTCAGACCCAGCCTAGCTATCCTGTTTATAATGTTTTGGGTCAGGAACACACTTATGGAGATTTGAAGGCTGATTCGGATAGTTTGGCTGCAGCCATTGACCAACTAGGCTTGCCTGAGAAGTCTCCTGTGGTTGTTTTTGGCGGCCAAGAATATGAAATGTTGGCAACCTTTGTAGCGCTGACTAAGTCAGGTCATGCCTACATTCCAATTGATAGCCATTCGGCCTTGGAGCGAGTTTCAGCTATTTTAGAAGTAGCAGAGCCAAGTTTGATTATTGCCATCTCAGAATTTCCATTGGAGCAGGTTTCTACACCGATGATGACTCTAGCTCAGGTTCAAGAAGCCTTTGCTCAAGGGACAAGCTATGAGATCACGCATCCAGTCAAGGGAGATGATAACTACTACATTATCTTTACTTCTGGTACGACTGGTAAGCCTAAGGGAGTGCAGATTTCCCATGATAACCTCCTCAGCTTTACCAACTGGATGATTACGGATAAGGAATTTGCGACGCCAAGTCGTCCGCAAATGCTGGCTCAGCCACCTTATTCTTTTGATCTGTCTGTCATGTACTGGGCTCCGACCTTGGCATTAGGTGGTACGCTCTTCGCTCTTCCTTCAGCCATTACTCAGGACTTTAAGCAACTCTTTGCGACCATCTTTTCATTGCCAATCGCTATCTGGACATCAACCCCTTCTTTTGCGGATATGGCCATGTTATCAGAAGACTTTAATAGCGAGAAAATGCCTGACATCACGCATTTCTACTTTGATGGAGAAGAATTGACGGTCAAAACGGCTCAAAAACTACGCGAACGTTTCCCAAATGCCCGTATTATCAATGCCTACGGCCCAACAGAAGCGACAGTAGCCTTGTCAGCTGTTGCTGTGACAGACGAGATGTTGGCGACTCTCAAACGCCTACCAATCGGCTATACCAAGGCTGATTCTCCAACCTTTATCATTGATGAGGAAGGCAATAAATTGCCAAATGGCGAACAGGGAGAAATCATTGTTTCTGGACCAGCTGTTTCAAAAGGTTATATGAACAATCCTGAAAAAACAGCAGAAGCCTTCTTTGAGTTTGAAGATCTGCCAGCCTACCATACAGGCGATGTGGGAACCATGACAGATGAGGGCTTGCTTCTCTACGGCGGACGTATGGACTTCCAGATTAAGTTCAACGGTTACCGCATTGAGTTAGAAGATGTCTCTCAAAACCTCAACAAGTCTCGCTTTATCGAGTCTGCTGTCGCAGTTCCACGTTATAACAAGGACCACAAGGTACAAAATCTGTTAGCCTATGTCATCTTAAAAGATGGTGTTCGTGAGCAGTTTGAGCGTGATATCGATATTACCAAGGCCATCAAGGAAGATTTAACAGATATCATGATGTCCTACATGATGCCGTCTAAATTCCTTTATCGAGACAGTTTACCACTGACTCCAAATGGAAAAATTGATATCAAAGGATTGATTAACGAGGTGAATAAGAGATGATGGAGTTCTTTCAACAGCTTCCTCATTTAGAGCCATATGGCAATCCTCAGTATTTTGTTTATGTGATTGCTGCAACCTTGCCTATCTTTATCGGCCTCTTTTTCAAGAAACGCTTTGCCTGGTATGAAGTGCTGGTTAGCCTCTTCTTTATCGTCACCATGTTGGTAGGTGGGAAGACCAATCAATTGGCTGCCTTGGGTATTTACCTTTGCTGGGAGATATTGCTCCTGCTTTTCTACAAGCATTATCGAAAAAGTAAGGATGGCAAGTGGGTCTTCTACCTAGTTAGCTTTCTATCCCTCCTTCCGATTATCTTTGTCAAGGTGCAACCAGCTATCAATGGAACGCAGTCTTTGCTTGGGTTTTTGGGAATTTCTTACCTGACCTTTCGTTCGGTTGGGATTATCATCGAGCTGAGAGATGGAGTGATTAAGGATTTTACCCTCTGGGAATTCCTCCGTTTCCTTCTCTTCATGCCGACTTTCTCGAGTGGTCCAATCGATCGCTTTAAGCGTTTTAATGAAAATTATCAGACCATTCCTGAGCGGGATGAGTTGCTGAATATGCTGGAAGAATCCGTTCGCTATATCATGTGGGGATTTTTGTACAAGTTTATCCTAGCTCATGTTTTAGGAGAGACCTTACTCCCTCCTCTGAAGAATCTAGCCCTGCAGTCAGGTGGCTTCTTTAACCACTATGCCTTGGCAGTTATGTATACCTTTGGTTTGGAGCTTTTCTTTGACTTTGCAGGTTACTCTATGTTTGCCTTAGCCATTTCAAATTTGATGGGGATCCGTAGCCCTATCAACTTTAATAAGCCCTTTTTATCAAGGGATTTAAAGGAATTTTGGAATCGCTGGCACATGAGTCTCTCTTTCTGGTTCCGTGACTTTGTCTTTATGCGGATGGTGATGGTGTTGACCAGAAAGAAGGTCTTTAAAAATCGCAATGTAACCTCAAGTGTGGCCTACATTGTAAATATGCTGATTATGGGATTTTGGCATGGTGTGACCTGGTACTATATCGCCTATGGACTCTTTCATGGATTAGGCTTGGTCATCAATGATGCCTGGGTTCGTAAGAAAAAAACGCTCAATAAGGAACGGAAAAAAGCAGGGAAGCCTGCTCTACCTGAGAATCGCTGGATTCAGTTGCTTGGCATGGTTGTCACCTTCCATGTCGTCATGCTGTCATTCTTAATCTTTTCTGGATTTTTGAATGATTTCTGGTTTAAAAAATAAAAGGAAATAAAATATGGATATCAAATCAGAAGTTATCGAAATTATTGATGAGTTGTTTATGGAAGATGTTTCTGACATGATGGATGAAGATCTTTTTGATGCAGGTGTCTTGGATAGTATGGGAACGGTTGAATTGATTGTGGAGATTGAAAACCGTTTTGATATTCGCGTCCCTGTAACAGAGTTTGGTCGTGATGACTGGAATACAGCCAATAAAATCATAGCTGGTATTGTGGAGCTACAAAATGCTTAAACGCTTATGGATGATCTTCGGACCGGTCTTGATAGCTGGTTTGTTGGTTTGTCTGCTCATCTTTTTCTATCCTGCTGAGATGTATCATGATCTGGGAGCTGAAAAGCGTTCGGCGGTGGCTACTACCATTGAAAGTTTTAAGGAGCGGAGTCAAAAGGTCAGAGCCTTATCTGATCCAAATATGCGTTTTGTTCCCTTCTTTGGCTCCAGTGAATGGCTTCGTTTTGACGGTGCCCATCCTGCGGTATTGGCTGAGAAATACAACCGCTCTTATCGCCCTTATCTTTTAGGACAGAGGGGAGCTGCATCGCTCAACCAGTATTTTGGGATGCAACAGATGTTGCCACAACTGGAGAATAAACAAGTTGTATATGTCATCTCGCCCCAGTGGTTTAGTAAAAATGGCTATGAGCCAGCAGCCTTCCAGCAGTATTTTAATGGGGATCAGTTGACGAGTTTTCTGGAACATCAATCTGGAGATCAGGCTAGTCAATATGCAGCGACCCGCTTACTGCAGCAGTTCCCAAACGTAGCTATGAAGGATTTGGTTCAGAAGTTGGCAAGTAAAGAAGAATTGTCGACGGCAGACAATGAAATGATTGAATTATTGGCTCGTTTTAATGAACGCCAAGCTTCCTTTTTTGGTCAGTTTTCGGTTAGAGGCTATTTCAAATACGATAAGCATGTAGCTAAGTATTTAAAGACCTTGCCAGACCAGTTTTCTTATCAAGCCATAGAAGATGTTGTCAAAGCAGATGCAGAAAAGAATACTTCCAATAATGATCTGGGAATGGAAAATTATTTCTATAATACGCATATTAAAAAGGATTTGAATAAATTAAAGGATTCTCAGAAAAATTTTACCTACCTCAAGTCGCCAGAATATAATGACTTGCAGTTAGTGTTGACACAGTTTTCTAAATCCAAGGTAAACCCGATTTTTATCATTCCACCTGTTAATAAAAAATGGATGGACTATGCTGGTTTACGAGAGGATATGTACCAACAAACGGTGCAGAAGATTCGTTACCAGTTAGAAAGTCAAGGGTTTACCAATATAGCAGATTTTTCTAAGGACGGTGGGGAGCCTTTCTTTATGAAAGATACCATCCATCTTGGTTGGTTGGGTTGGTTGGCTTTTGACAAGGCTGTTGATCCTTTCCTATCCAATCCCACACCAGCTCCGACTTACCATCTGAATGAGCGCTTTTTCAGTAAAGACTGGGCGACTTATGATGGAGATATCAAGGAATTTCAATAGATCATAATATAGAAGAGTTCAAGGATGAAACTAGTTTTCACGTTTTTTCTTGACTCTTTTTTTGGTTGTGATATAATTAACCAGTAAATAATTTTTTTAAAGAATAGTATTTTTCTCTTAAAAAAGAGAAGTCTAAAAGGAAAGGAGTCAGATATGAGACAGCTAGCGAAGGATATCGATGCCTTTTTAAATGAGGTGATTTTGCAGGCGGAAAATCAGCATGAAATCCTAATAGGTCATTGCACTAGCGAGGTAGCCCTGACCAATACTCAGGAGCACATTCTCATGCTTTTGTCAGAGGAATCTTTAACAAATTCAGAGTTGGCCCGTCGCCTCAATGTCAGTCAGGCGGCAGTTACCAAGGCCATTAAGTCTTTGGTCAAGGAAGGGATGTTGGAAACATCTAAAGATCCTAAGGATGCGCGTGTGATTTTTTATCAGTTGACTGATTTGGCTCGTCCAATCGCTGAGGAGCACCATCATCACCATGAGCATACACTTTTAACCTATGAACAAGTGGCGACTCAGTTTACTCCAAATGAACAAAAAGTGATTCAGCGGTTTTTGACTGCTTTAGTAGGAGAAATCAAATAATGAGATATATTACGGTAGAGGATTTATCCTTCTATTATGATAAGGAGCCCGTTCTTGAACATATCAATTATAGTGTTGATAGTGGGGAATTTGTTACCTTGACAGGGGAAAATGGGGCGGCTAAGACTACACTGATCAAGGCCAGTCTTGGAATTCTCCAGCCACGCATTGGAAAGGTGACCATTTCAAAGACAAATACGCAGGGTAAGAAATTGAGAATAGCCTATCTTCCTCAACAGATTGCCAGTTTTAACGCAGGTTTTCCAAGTACGGTTTATGAATTTGTCAAGTCAGGTCGCTATCCACGAAAGGGGTGGTTCCGTCGTTTGAATGCTCATGATGAAGAGCATATCAAGGCTAGTCTAGACTCAGTTGGCATGTGGGAACACCGAGACAAACGCTTGGGGTCTCTATCTGGAGGACAAAAGCAGCGAGCGGTGATTGCGCGCATGTTTGCTTCGGATCCAGATGTGTTTATCCTAGATGAGCCGACAACGGGGATGGATGCAGGAAGTAAAAATGAATTTTACGAACTCATGCACCACAGCGCTCATCATCATGGCAAGGCTGTTTTGATGATTACTCATGACCCTGAAGAAGTTAAGGACTATGCGGACCGCAATATTCATCTAGTACGTAACCAAGACTCGCCATGGCGTTGTTTCAACGTTCATGAGAATGATCAGGAGGTGGGCCATGCTTAGTTTGTTATCTTATGACTTTATGCAACGTGCCTTTCTGGCCGTTATTGCTATGAGTCTTTTCTCGCCAGTATTGGGAACCTTCCTTATCTTGCGTCGTCAGAGTTTGATGAGTGATACCCTCAGCCACGTCTCGCTTTCGGGTGTAGCCTTTGGTCTGGTTCTAGGGATTTCTCCGACTGTTTCTACGATTGCCATTGTCTTGATTGCGGCGGTCTTCCTGGAGTATCTCCGTACGGTTTACAAGAGCTTTATGGAAATCGGGACAGCTATCCTCATGTCAACAGGTCTGGCTGTTTCTCTGATTGTCATGAGCAAGGGTAAAAGCTCTAGCTCAATGAGTTTGGACCAGTATCTTTTTGGCTCGATTGTGACTATCAGCGAAGAGCAGGTCATTTCCCTCTTTGTCATTGCGGCGGTTGTCTTGATTTTGACCTTCCTCTTCCTTCGTCCGATGTACATTTTGACCTTTGATGAGGATACGGCCTTTGTGGATGGCTTGCCTGTTCGTACCATGTCCATTCTTTTTAACATGGTGACAGGTGTGGCCATTGCCCTTATGATTCCAGCTGCGGGAGCTCTTCTGGTATCGACCATTATGGTCTTGCCAGCTAGTATTGCCCTGCGTCTGGGGAAAAACTTTAAATCGGTTATGCTGCTTGCCAGTGCTATTGGATTTTTGGGAATGGTAGCAGGACTTTACATTTCCTACTATGCAGAAACACCTGCAAGTGCAAGTATTACCATTATTTTTGTAACTGTCTTTTTACTCATTAGTTTAGTAAGACGTTTTATCAAATAGGAGATGAACATGAAAAAAATTAGCTTATTACTCGCCAGTCTATGTGCCTTGTTTTTAGTAGCTTGTTCTAATCAAAAGCAGGCAGATGGCAAACTAAATATTGTGACAACCTTTTACCCTGTCTATGAATTTACCAAGCAAGTCGCAGGAGATACGGCTAATGTAGAGCTCCTCATCGATGCTGGGACAGAACCCCATGAATATGAACCGTCTGCCAAGGCAGTTGCTAAAATCCAAGACGCAGATACCTTCGTTTATGAAAATGAAAACATGGAAACATGGGTCCCTAAATTGCTAGATACCTTGGATAAGAAAAAGGTCAAAACCATCAAGGCGACAGGTGATATGTTGCTCTTGCCAGGTGGTGAGGAAGAAGAGGGAGACCATGACCATGGAGAAGAAGGCCATCACCATGAGTACGATCCTCATGTTTGGTTATCACCGGTTCGTGCCATTAAACTTGTAGAGCACATCCGTGACAGTTTATCAGCAGATTATCCTGATAAAAAAGAGACCTTTGAGAAGAATGCTGCTGCCTATATCGAAAAATTACAAGCCTTGGATAAGGCGTATGCAGAAGGATTGTCTCAAGCCAAACAAAAGAGCTTTGTAACGCAACACGCAGCCTTTAACTATCTCGCCTTGGACTATGGACTCAAACAAGTCGCAATCTCAGGCCTTTCTCCAGATGCCGAGCCATCAGCTGCTCGCTTGGCAGAATTGACAGAGTATGTCAAGAAAAATAAAATTGCCTATATCTACTTTGAAGAGAATGCTTCACAAGCCCTTGCTAACACACTTTCAAAAGAGGCAGGTGTCAAAACAGATGTCCTCAATCCTTTAGAAAGTCTGACAGAAGAGGATACCAAGGCTGGCGAAAACTACATCTCCGTTATGGAGAAAAACCTCAAGGCTCTGAAACAAACAACGGACCAAGAAGGCCCAGCAATTGAGCCTGAAAAGGCAGAGGATACCAAGACAGTTCAAAATGGTTACTTCGAGGATGCAGACGTCAAAGACCGCACCTTGAGTGACTATGCAGGTAACTGGCAATCAGTTTATCCTTTCCTTGAAGATGGTACTTTTGATCAAGTGTTTGATTACAAGGCTAAGTTGACAGGTAAGATGACTCAGGCTGAGTACAAGGCCTACTATACAAAAGGCTATCAGACAGATGTGACTAAGATTAATATCACTGATAACACTATGGAATTTGTTCAAGGTGGACAAAGTAAGAAATTCACCTACAAGTATGTTGGTAAGAAAATCTTGACTTATAAGAAAGGAAATCGTGGCGTGCGCTTCCTCTTTGAAGCGACAGATGCGGATGCTGGACAATTCAAGTATGTTCAGTTTAGTGACCACAATATCGCCCCAGTTAAGGCAGAACACTTCCATATCTTCTTTGGAGGCACAAGCCAAGAAGCCCTCTTTGAAGAAATGGATAACTGGCCAACCTACTACCCAGATAACCTATCTGGCCAAGAAATCGCCCAAGAAATGTTGGCGCATTGATGAGAAATCGACTAGTTCATAGGAGCTAGTCGGTTTTTTGAAATAGGGGCTGATGTGTAGCCCATTTCATGTGTCGGCGGATAGCCTATAGCTGTTATCTTTGGTAGATGCAATTTTGTTTCAAGGAGCAGAGTATCATATTGGGAAAGGATCTTATAAATAATAATCAAATTTCACTCCTTTTAAAATTATTTGTTAAACAATTCACAAATAATTGAAAACGAATACAAAAAGTAATATAATGATGTTAAATATATAGCGCGAAGGCGCAGGAGGAAAATTATATGGCTACATTTTATGTTCCGGCAGTCAACCTTATTGGAAAAGGTGTTGTAAATGAAGTGGGTCCTTATATCAAGGAACTTGGCTATAAAAAGGCACTTTTGGTGACAGACAAGTTTATCGAAGGAAGTGACATTTTGCCTAAGGTTTTAAAACCGCTAGATGCAGAAGGAATCGAATATGTCATCTTTAGCGATGTAGAGCCAAACCCTACTTGTAAGAATGTCACAGATGGGGTAGCTGCTTTGGAAGAACATGGATGTGATTTTATCATCAGTCTTGGTGGGGGCTCTCCACAGGATGCAGCTAGTTGTATCTCTATCATGGCTACAAATGGTGGAAAACCACAGGATTATGAAGGACTTCATAAATCTGCTAAAAAAGGTCTTCCTGTTGTAGCTATCAATACTACTGCAGGTACATCAGCAGAAATTACCATTAACTATGTGATTACTGATGAAGAACGCAAGGTTAAGATGGTAATGGTTGACAAGAATAGCCTTGCTCTTATCTCTGTTAATGACCCGGAACTCATGCTTTCAAAACCTAAAGGCTTGACTGCAGCTACTGGTATGGATGCTCTGACTCACGCTGTTGAAGCTTTGGTAACACCTGGTGCTTATGATGTGACCAAGAAATTATCTATCGGAGCAATTGAGCTTATCAAGGAATATCTTCCTCGCGCTGTAGCAAATGGACACGATATTGAAGCGCGTGAAGGTATGGTCAATGCCATCTTCCTTGGTGGTATGAGCTTTAACAATGCAGGTCTGGGCTATGTTCACTCAATGGCTCACCAACTCGGCGCAGTATATAATTTGCCACACGGTGTTTGTTGTGCCATGTTGTTACCAGTTATAGAACGTGAAAATGCTAAACGTGTACCAGAAGCTTTCCGTAATGTTGCTAAAGCCTTGGGACTTCATGTAGAAGGTAAATCAGATGAAGAGTGTGCCGATTATGCAATTGCTGAGATTGAGAAACTTTCTGAGACAGTAGGTATTCCTAAGAAATTGACTGAACTTGGTATTGAAGAAAAAGATTTCGACTTTGAATATCTTTCTAAGAATGCCTTGATTGATGCATGTGCGCCAGGAAATCCATTCATGCCAACCTTAGAAGAAACGATTGCCTTTTATAAAGAGTTATTTTAGCAAGAGATTAGACGTCAATGTGACAATTCACCTCTAATTATTGACATTTCAGGAAAAATCGCAGTAAAAACTGCACAGCCTTCTTTAAATGTGCTATAATACAGGAAAAAATAATGATGGAGGTCGTCGCGATGATAACAACATTTTTGATGATTTTTGTGGTGGTTTGTGTGCTCCTATTGGTGATAGTCACACTGAGTACAGTTTATGTGGTTCGTCAGCAGTCGGTGGCGATTATTGAACGCTTTGGGAAATTCCAAAAGGTTGCCAATAGCGGCATTCATATTCGCTTGCCTTTTGGGATTGACTCGATTGCAGCGCGGATTCAGTTGCGCTTGTTGCAAAGCGATATTGTTGTTGAGACTAAGACCAAGGACAATGTGTTCGTTATGATGAATGTAGCGACTCAGTACCGTGTTAATGAGCAGAGCGTGACAGATGCCTACTATAAACTCATGCGTCCAGAATCTCAGATTAAATCTTATATCGAAGACGCCCTTCGCTCTTCTGTTCCAAAATTAACCTTGGATGAATTGTTTGAGAAAAAAGATGAGATTGCCCTTGAAGTTCAACACCAAGTAGCAGAAGAAATGACTACTTACGGCTACATTATCGTGAAAACCTTGATTACCAAAGTCGAACCAGATGCAGAAGTCAAGCAGTCCATGAATGAAATCAATGCGGCGCAGCGCAAGCGGGTCGCAGCGCAAGAATTGGCGGAAGCTGATAAGATTAAAATCGTCACTGCAGCTGAAGCCGAAGCAGAAAAAGATCGCCTCCATGGTGTGGGGATTGCCCAACAACGTAAGGCGATTGTGGATGGCTTAGCAGAGTCTATCACCGAACTCAAGGAAGCCAATGTTGGCATGACAGAAGAACAAATCATGTCCATCCTCTTGACCAACCAGTATTTGGATACCTTGAATACCTTTGCCTCTAAAGGAAATCAAACCATCTTTTTACCAAATACGCCAAATGGTGTGGATGATATTCGTACACAAATCTTGTCAGCTCTACGTGCTGAGAAGAAATAATAGACTAAAGAGCTTGGCAACAGGCTCTTTTTGCATTACCCTTGTAGCTTTGAGGAATAAATCCTCCTCTACAAATTATAGAATCTTTTCTGAGTATTTAGGGAGTGATGGAGGAAGTCTTGAAAGCGCTTTTGTTTTGTGCTATAGTCAACTATATCGATTCGTTTAAAGAGGAATGCTTGTATGAGAAGAGAAGAAGTTTTGCGAAATCACTGGTTTTTTAGCCAAGAGGTGGGGAAAGAAGAGGCCTTGGCGCCGGATTTTCATAGAGAAAATTGGCAGGCTATTCAAGTGCCACATGACTGGAGTATTTACAATGATTTTGACCAGTATTCGCCAGCGCAAAATGAGGGTGGTCAGTTAAATGGTGGTCAAGCCTGGTATCGGACACAGTTTTACTTGGAAGAAGATGCCAGTCTTGTATCGGTGCGTTTGTTGTTTGATGGAGTTTACATGAATGCCCAAGTCTATATCAACGGGCAAGTGCTGGGCTATTATCCCAGTGGCTATACGCCCTTTTCTTATGATATCACGCCTTATCTAAGAAATGATGGGACGGCCAACCAGCTTGCAGTCTTTGTGGAAAATCAGCAACCTAGCAGTCGTTGGTACTCTGGTAGCGGTATTTATCGAGAAGTAAAATTATTGATTACAGATTCGGTGCATCTGGATTTATATGGGATTAGGATAGGAAGTCCCAAGCTTAAAGAACAAAGAGATGGATGGGTGGAAACCCAGCTTGAAAGCAAGGTTTCAAATGATGGGCCTCAGTCCGTGTCGGTGTATTTGGAGCAGAGTATCTGGTATGATGGACAACAACTGTCTGACTGGCAGGCGACAGACTCTTTAGTGATTGAGTCTGGGGACAAACACCATTTCCAACAAGCCATATCAATTTTCCAACCCTTGCTTTGGGATATTAACCATCCTCATCTCTATCAGTTGAAGACTCGCATCTACAAAAATGGCATTTTGGTTGATGAAGAAGAGGAGACCTTTGGTTACCGCTATATGGATTGGCAAGCGGATAAGGGCTTCTTTCTAAATGGTCGCTGGTTGAAGATTCATGGGGTTTGTCTCCACCATGACTATGGAGCGCTGGGAGCTGTGGAAAATAGGTCAGCTGCTGAGAGACGCTTGCGCCAGATGAAGGAAATGGGCGTCAATGCGATTCGAATTACCCATAATCCAGCCAGTAGTATCTTGCTAGATGTGGCTGCCAAAATGGGCTTACTCATCCAAGAAGAAGCCTTTGATACC
The DNA here is from genome assembly GCF_963518475.1 of uncultured Streptococcus sp. Lineage (GTDB taxonomy): Bacteria > Bacillota > Bacilli > Lactobacillales > Streptococcaceae > Streptococcus. The sequence continues at coordinate 46,401 of NZ_CAUQJA010000007.1, forward strand.
TGGTATGGAGGCAAGAAAGAATATGACTATGGTCGCTTTTTTGAGGAAGAAGCGACTCATCCAGAAGCGAAAGCAGGCGATTTCTGGTCAGATTATGATTTGCGCACTATGATTAAGCGTGGCAAGAACAATCCAGCCATCTTTATGTGGTCCTTGGGAAATGAAGTTAGTGAAGCAAATGGCGATGCTCATTCATTGAAGACGATCAAACGCTTGCTAGAAAGGGTCAAGGAGATTGATGATAGCCGTTTTGTGACCATGGGAATGGATCAATTCCGCTTTGGAGATGGTTCTGGAGGTCATGAAAAGATTGCTGATTTGCTGGATGTGGTGGGTTTGAATTACTCGGAAGACAACATTGATGGGATTCGCAAAAGACATCCCAAGTGGCGACTTTACGGGTCTGAAACCTCATCAGCGACACGGACGCGTGACAGCTATTTTCGTCCAGATAAGGAATGGGTTGGGGATAATCGCCGCGTTCGTAATTTTGAACAGTCAGACTATGGCAATGATCGAGTTCCTTGGGGGAAGACGGCGACGGCTTCTTGGACAGCAGATAGAAATCGGTTAGACTATGCGGGTCAGTTTATCTGGACAGGAGTGGACTATATCGGTGAGCCGACTCCTTGGCACAATCAAAATGACACGCCTGTAAAGAGTTCCTATTTTGGGATCGTGGATACGGCAGGGATTCCTAAAAATGACTATTATCTCTATCAAAGTCAGTGGTTGGACCTAGATCAGCATCCCATGGTTCATATACTGCCCCACTGGAATTGGGAAATCCACAAGAGTTATCAACAAGTTGTGGATAAGTATGGGAATATCCCTGTCCGGGTGTATTCAAATGCCCGTTCTGTAGAGCTATTTCTCAATGGAAAATCTCAAGGTAGGAAGACTTTTCAGGAAAAATGGACTTCAGATGGCAGAAAATACCAAGAGGGAGCAAGTTCTGAACAACTTTATCTCGAATGGAGTTTGGCTTATCAACCAGGAGAATTGCATGCTGTGGCCTATGACCGTCAAGGTCAGATTGTGGCAGAAGATAGGGTGGTGACTGCAGGTAAGCCAGCCAAAATCAGGTTACATGCCGAGAAAACACAACTGGAGTCAGATGGGCAAGACCTCCTTTATCTTTATTTTGATGTATTGGACAAGGATGGAAATTGGGTGCCGACTGCTTCCAATCAACTTCATTTTGAAATTGCAGGTCCTGCTCGTATTGTAGGAGTGGATAATGGTAGGCAGGCCAGTCGTGAACGTTACCAAGCCCAGAAAAATGGTCTGTTTAAGAGGAAAGCCTTCCATGGCAGAGGTGTCCTCTTAGTTCAGAGCTTGGAGCAGGTAGGTCAAGTGAGAGTAAAGGCCAGTGCTAGAGGGCTAGAGCCAGCAAGTTTTGATATCTTAGTAGGAGAGGCTTTTGATTGCCAGCCAGTGAAAAATAAGCGCTTGTTTGAGATTCGAGTGGACAAGCAGGCAGGATTACAAGAAGGAGATTCCCCAGCTATTGGACTTTATCCACAAACTGTGGATAACCCTGTGAACAAGGTGGGGAATAGTGAAGTGATTTGGGAGACGAGTGGTGGTGCCCACGCCATTATCAAGCGGGGAGTGCTTCATTGCTTGTCTGCAGGCGACGTGGCTATTCGCGCCATTTATCAAGGGAAGACCTATCAAACTCATTTGCAGGTGGCAGAAAATAACTCACTAGGGCAGGCAGTTTCTGTACGACCACTTCGCTTGTATACAGCTAAGGGGACTTATCCACAGCTGCCATCTTCAGTCTTGGTGGACTATGAGTCTGGCGATGCAAAACGAGTCAAGGTTGTTTGGGAGGAGATTCCTGAAGAAGATTTGGCAAGATTTCATGAGTTTACGGTATCTGGCCAGCTAGAGGGTTTGAATTTAAAGGCTTCTGCTCAGGTTTGTGTTCAAGGGATTTGTGCTATTGAGCCTGAAAGGATCTGGACGCTTGTCAAGGAAGCCCCACACTTACCAGACCGAGTCAAGCTAGTCTTATCAGATGGCAGACGAGATACGGCCAAGGTGACTTGGGATGAACTCAAGCCTCAAGTCTATGCTCAGGTAGGAGAATGTGTGCTCACAGGGCAGGTAGCGGGCTGTGAGTTGCAAGCAACAGTCACCATTCATGTGACAGATGCCAGTGTAGATGGAGAAGTTATTTCCAATCAGTGGACAGGGTCCAACCTGCCTCTGGTCTTTGCTTATCACTCAGAACCAAATCACCCAGCCTCTTACCTCAATGACAAGGTCATTGCTCGGAAGAAATCGACAGCCAATACTTGGATTGCCAAGTCAGAGAAAGCCAGCGTGGGCATTCTTTTTGGAGATGCAGGGATTTTAAAACCACGATTTGTGGATAACCTGACCTTGTATTATGTTGAAAATCAAGACTACGTGGCGGTGGATCCTACCTATATCGACTATTATGTAGGGAATGAGCCTACTTTACCTCGGACTCCCAACCATTTGGATAAGGTTTCCCTGCTCAAGCAAGAGCAGAATTGGCGACCTGTATCAGCTATCCGAAAAGTTTCAAGCGACAAGGATGAAGAGCTTCGTTTTGAATTTGACAAGGTGGAAACTTATGCCCTTCGTCTTCGATTTGAAGGCTTAGCAAGCCCTCTAGCGTTAACAGAATTGCAAGTACATGCCAAAAAAGTGAAGAAAAATGTAGATAGGAAATAGTATGGTAAGAGAAATAAAACCGCATGGGCCCTTGCCTAGTCAGGCCCAGCTAGCTTATTTAGAGGATGAACTAGCAGCCTTTATCCATTTTGGGCCCAATACCTTTTATGACCAGGAATGGGGGACAGGTCAGGAGGATCCTGAACGCTTTAACCCGACACAGTTAGACGCGCGTGAATGGGTTCGTGTGCTCAAGGAAACGGGCTTTAAAAAGTTGATTTTGGTGGTCAAGCACCACGACGGCTTTGTCCTCTATCCGACAGCTCACACAGATTATTCGGTCAAGGTCAGTCATTGGAGGAATGGAGAGGGGGACTTGCTCCTTGAAGTATCCCAAGCTGCCACAGAGTTTGATATGGATATGGGGGTCTACCTATCGCCTTGGGATGCTCACAGTCCTCTCTATCATGTGGAGCGAGAAGCGGACTATAATGCCTATTATTTGGCTCAGCTGAAGGAAATCTTATCAAATCCTGCCTATGGAAATGAAGGGAAATTTGCTGAGGTCTGGATGGATGGTGCCAGAGGAGAGGGTGCTCAAAAGGTCAATTATGAATTTGAGAAATGGTTTGAAACCATTCGTGACCTGCAGGGCGATTGCTTGATTTTTTCAACAGAAGGCACCAGCATCCGCTGGATTGGCAATGAAAGAGGGTATGCAGGTGATCCATTGTGGCAAAAGGTGAATCCTGACAAACTAGGAACAGAAGCAGAGCTGGACTATCTTCAGAACGGAGATCCCTCAGGCACTATTTTTTCAATCGGTGAGGCAGATGTTTCCATCCGGCCAGGTTGGTTTTACCATGAGGACCAGGATCCTAAGTCTCTTGAGGAGTTGGTCGAAATCTATTTTCACTCAGTGGGGAGAGGAACCCCGCTCCTACTTAATATTCCGCCGAATCAAGATGGGCTATTTGATGAAAAGGATATTGAACGACTTTATGAATTTGCGGCCTATCGCAATGAGCTCTATAAAGAAGATTTGGCTCTGGGAGCTAAGGTATCTGGTCCAGCTCTTTCCGCAGACTTTGCTTGTCACCATCTGACAGATGGCCTGGAAAGCAGCTCTTGGGCAAGCGATGCAGACTTGCCCATCCAGTTAGAACTCGACTTAGGATTTCCTAAAACTTTTGATGTCATTGAGTTAAGAGAAGATTTGAAGCTAGGGCAACGAATCGCTGCTTTTCATGTGCAAGTAGAGGTGGATGGCGTCTGGCAAGAATTTGGTACAGGCTTTACAGTTGGTCATAAGCGTCTCCTGCGAGGTCCGCTAGTAGAGGCACAGAAGGTGCGCGTGACGATTACAGAGGCACTATCTATGCCTGTATTGACTAAGATTTCCCTCTATAAAACTCCTAGCTTATCACAAAAAGAAGTTGTTCAGGGACTAGCATTTGCAGAAAAAAGCCTATCTGTGGCAAAAGGAGAGACTCTTCATTTTAGGATTGAACGTAGCGAAAGTAATACTCCTTTGGAGGCTAAGATTTCGATTCAGCCGGGGACAGGTGTCCATGGTGTCGCCTATCAGGACGAAATTCAAGTCCTTCAATTCCAAGCTGGGGAAAGCAAAAAAGATTTGTGTCTACCAACCCTGCACTTTGCTGCTGATCAGACTTTGGATTTCTATCTCAATTTGACTGTTGATGGACAGTTGGTTGATCAACTTCAAGTACAAGTTTCATAAAATAAAAGAGCCTTTGCACGATACAAAGGTTCTTTTGTCTACTAGCTAGTGACTTGGTAACCAGCTAAGTGTAAAGGTTAGTTGCTCAGCTTTTAAGAGGTCTTGGTGTTGAATGCTAGATACTGGTGCCTTGTTCAATCGGCATTCTTTTACAAAGTTAAAATGGCTGTGGTTTTGCTCAGAATGAATATCTAGCCATTTATTTTCTTTAGCTAGATAAATACGGAGGTGGTCAAAGAGAGGGATTCCGAGATCATAGCTGGGCTTGCCTGGACAGGTTGGATAGAATCCGAGAGCTGACCAGATGTACCAAGCAGAGAGACTGCCATTGTCTTCATCGCCAGGATAGGCTTCCCAACTTGGGTGAAAAGCTTTCTGACGGAGCGTCTTGATGAGAAGAGCAGTGTAGTCAGGGTAATCGCTGTAACGGAAGAGATAAGGAATGTGGAAGCTTGGCTGGTTGGAAATGGCGAGTTGTCCAAAAGGAGCAGTAGCCATCTCGCTCATTTCGTGAATCTCGTAGCCATAGCCTGTTGTCTCAAAGAGGGGAGCCTCCTGACAGGCTTTTAAAAGATAGTTGCTAAAGGCTTTTTTTCCACCCATAAGCTGGATCAAGCCTGGAATATCGTGGAGGACGCCTAAAGTTGCTTGGATGGCAGAGCATTCGGCATAGTCGCGTCCCCAACTATAAGGAGAGAAGTCAGGACGGAAGTTGCCTTGACTATCACGCGCTCGCATGTAACCTGTCTCAGAGTCAAATAGATGGCGGTAATTTTGTGATGCGGCCTTGTAGGTTTCAGCGATTTCTATTTTCCCTAGTTTTTCAGCACAGCTAGCGATACAAAAGTCACTATAGGCATAGTCTAGGGTGTGGCTGACGCTTTCGTAGTGGTCGGTAGAGAGGTAGCCTAGTTCTTGGTATTGGACTAGTCCGTGACGACCATTGATGCCGAGAGGGTCGGCCTTGCTGGCTGTTTCAAGCATGGCTTGGAGGAGTTCTTCTTCTAGGTCGGGGGCCATGTCCTTGCAGGCGCTATCTGCGATAATACCGTCTAAAAGTGTACCTGGCATCATACCCCGTTCATCTGGAGCCAGCCATTTTGGAAGGAAACCAGTATCGCGGTAGTTATTGAGAAATCCTTCTAAAAAGCGGTGGTAGTGTTCCGGTATGATAAGGGCAAAGAGGGGGAAGGTGGTTCGGAAGGTATCCCAGAAACCATTGTTGTTGAAGAGGACACCAGACTTGACAGTTCCAGTAGCCAGATCCATGTGGATGACTTGTCCTGATTCATCAACCTCATAAAAAGTCTGAGGAAAGAGGAAGAGTCTGTAGAGACAGTGATCAAAGAAGGTTCGGTCAGCTTCTCCTGTCTCTATAATGTCAAAACGATGGAGGAGATTTTCCCAATCTTTTTGTGCACTTGCTTTGCAATTATCGAAGTCTTGTTGAGGTAGATTAAGCAGTGCTTGAGAAGGAGAGATGAAAGAAGTCGCTAGCTGAATTTCAGCATGGCTATCTGCCAGGTCGATTCGCCAGTCTCCACCTTCTTGGCTGATAGCAAGGATATCCGTATTCATTTGCAGGGATGTGAACAGTATCAGTGGATTTTTGTTGGTTTCAGTTTTACCTTCTTGTCGCAGGGCAAGAGTTCGCTTATCTACTTGCTCCACGGTCAGCTTATCTGCTGCGTGAAGGTAGAGGGAGAGGGCTTTGCCTTGCTTTTGCTCCAGACGAATAGAAGCACCGTAGCAAGTCGGCGTGAGCTGGGTTTCAATCTGATAGCGCAGGGAGAAAATTTTCAGATAATGAGGTTGGAAAGAGGCCTTATCCATATCATAGGAAGACTGACGATGGAAGAGGCTGTCTCCACCTAGCTGGCCTGTGACAGGTGTCAGAAGGAGCCAAGAGTAGTCCCCAATCCAAGGACTGGGCTGGTGGGTTAAACGAATCCCCTGAAAGATAGGCAGATGTGGATCAAAAAACCAAGATCCATCCTGATCACTGGTCTGGGGCACAAAGTAATTCATCCCAAAAGGCACGCCTGTATATGGCAGGGTATTTCCCCGAGAAAAGGCATGCTTGCTGGCAGTTCCAAATCGGGTATCGATGCTTTCAAGTAGTGGTTTCATAGTCTTTCCTTTAGCTGTTTTTCTACATTATATCAGAAAAAGATAACCTTTAGAAAAGGAGTTTCAAAGATAACTATTTTGTAGAAAAATGACTATCATTTGTGTATGTATTTTCTGTCTCAAAAGCTATATACTGAAAATGAAACTTGTTTGAAAGAGGATACTGCACGATGATTTATTCAAAAGAAATTGTTAGAGAATGGCTAGATGAAGTGGCAGAGCGGGCTAAGGACCATCCAGAGTGGGTGGATGTTTTCGAGCGTTGCTACACCGACACCTTGGATAATACGGTTGAAATCCTAGAAGATGGTTCAACTTTTGTCTTGACTGGGGATATTCCTGCTATGTGGCTTCGGGATTCGACAGCCCAACTCAGACCCTACCTGCATGTGGCTAAAAGAGATGCCCTCCTGCGTCAGACCATTGCAGGTTTGGTCAAACGTCAGATGACCTTGATTCTCGAGGATCCTTATGCCAATTCCTTCAACATTGAGGAAAACTGGAAGGGACACCACGAGACCGACCATACAGACCTTAATGGCTGGATTTGGGAGCGCAAGTATGAGGTGGACTCGCTTTGCTATCCTTTGCAGTTGGCTTATCTCCTCTGGAAAGAGACTGGCGAGACTAGTCAATTTGATGAAACTTTTGTCACAGCGACCAAGGAAATTCTTCATCTGTGGACGGTAGAACAAGACCACAAGAACTCTCCTTATCGTTTTGTCCGAGATACGGACCGTAAGGAAGATACCTTGGTAAATGATGGCTTTGGCCCTGATTTTGCAGTGACAGGCATGACTTGGTCAGCTTTTCGTCCGAGCGATGACTGCTGCCAGTATAGTTACTTGATTCCGTCAAATATGTTTGCAGTTGTTGTTTTGGGGTATGTTCAAGAAATCTTTGCAGAACTAGACCTAGCTGATAGCGAGAGTGTTATTGCTGATGCTAAGCGTCTCAAAGCGGAGATCCAAGAAGGTATCGAAAACTACGCCTACACAAGCAACAGCAAGGGCGAAAAGATTTATGCCTTTGAAGTGGATGGTCTAGGAAATGCCAGCATCATGGATGATCCAAACGTACCAAGTTTGTTGGCTGCACCTTATCTGGGCTACTGCGATATTGACGACGAAGTCTATCAAGCAACTCGTCGTACCATTCTGAGCCCTGAAAATCCATACTTCTACCAAGGAGAATATGCTAGCGGTCTCGGAAGTTCTCATACCTTCTATCGCTATATCTGGCCAATCGCTCTGTCTATCCAAGGCTTGACAACGACAGATAAGGCAGAGAAAAAATTCTTGCTGGATCAGCTGGTTGCTTGCGATGGTGGTACAGGTGTTATGCACGAAAGCTTCCACGTAGATGACCCAACTCTTTATTCTCGTGAATGGTTCTCTTGGGCCAACATGATGTTCTGTGAATTGGTCTTGGATTACTTGGATATCCGCTAAGGAACACGCTTTAGCGCAACTGATTCTTGGAAAGAATCACAAATTTACATTTAAAACGTTAACAATAAAAATTTAAATTTAGAATGAGGTTTTACTTCATGGAAAATGTTGTCGTACATATTATCTCACATAGTCACTGGGATCGTGAGTGGTACTTGCCTTTTGAAAGTCACCGTATGCAGCTGGTGGAATTGTTTGACAATCTTTTTGATCTCTTTGAAAATGACCCTGAGTTCAAGAGTTTCCACTTAGATGGACAAACCATTGTCCTTGATGACTACTTGGAGATTCGCCCTGAAAATCGCGACAAAGTCCAACGATACATCGACCAAGGCAAACTTAAAATTGGTCCTTTTTACATCTTGCAGGATGATTACTTGATTTCAAGTGAAGCCAATGTCCGCAATACTCTTATTGGTCAGCAAGAAACTGCAAAATGGGGCAAATCTACTCAGATTGGTTACTTCCCAGATACCTTTGGAAATATGGGACAAGCGCCTCAAATTCTTCAAAAATCAGGCATTCATGTGGCAGCCTTTGGCCGTGGTGTGAAACCGATTGGATTTGACAACCAAGTTCTCGAAGATGAGCAGTTTACTTCCCAGTTTTCAGAAATGTACTGGCAGGGTGCGGACGGAAGTCGTGTCCTCGGGATTCTCTTTGCCAACTGGTACAGTAATGGGAATGAAATTCCAGTTGATAAAGACGAGGCCTTGACCTTCTGGAAACAAAAACTGGCAGACGTGCGTGACTATGCTTCGACCAACCAGTGGTTGATGATGAACGGCTGTGACCACCAGCCTGTACAGCGAAATCTGAGCGAAGCCATTCGTGTGGCAAATGAACTCTTCCCAGATGTGACTTTTGTTCACAGTTCTTTTGATGAGTATGTCCAAGCCGTGGAAAGTGCCCTACCAGAGCAGTTATCAACGGTTACAGGTGAGTTGACCAGTCAGGAAACAGATGGCTGGTACACACTTGCCAACACTTCTTCATCTCGTATTTATCTCAAACAAGCCTTCCAAGAAAATAGCAACCTCCTAGAGCAAGTTGTAGAACCCTTGACTATTATCACTGGGGGCCACAACCACAAGGATCAGTTGACCTATGCTTGGAAAACTCTTTTGCAGAATGCGCCGCATGATAGTATCTGTGGCTGTAGTGTGGACGAAGTTCACCGCGAGATGGAAACACGTTTTGCCAAGGTTAATCAAGTAGGAAACTTTGTTAAGAGCAACTTGCTCAATGAGTGGAAGGGTAAAATCGCTACAGCTAAGGCTCAAAGTGATTATCTTTTTACGGTTATTAACACAGGCTTGCATGATAAGGTCGATACTGTCAGCACAGTAATTGATGTGGCGACTTGTGATTTCAAGGAATTGCACCCAACAGAAGGTTACAAGAAGATGGCTGCCTTAACCTTGCCAAGTTACCGTGTTGAGGACTTGGATGGTCGTCCTGTAGAGGTTAAAATCGAAGACCTTGGGGCTAATTTTGAGTATGATTTACCAAAAGACAAGTTCCGCCAAGCTCGTATTGCTCGTCAAGTGCGCGTGACCATTCCAGTTCACCTAGCGCCACTTTCTTGGACAACCTTCCAATTGCTGGAAGGAGAGCAAGAACACCGTGAGGGTATTTACCAAAACGGAGTGATTGACACGCCATTTGTAACGGTAAGTGTGGATGACAATATCACAGTTTATGACAAGACAACTCACGAAGCCTATGAAGACTTTATCCGCTTTGAAGACCGTGGTGACATCGGAAACGAGTATATCTATTTCCAACCAAAAGGAACAGAGCCAATCTATGCAGAGCTTAAGGGCTACGAGGTCTTGGAAAACACAGCTCGCTACGCTAAGATTTTGCTCAAACATGAATTGACTGTGCCTGTCAGTGCAGATGAAAAGCTAGAAGAAGAGCAAAAAGGCATCATCGAGTTTATGAAGCGTGAAGCTGGACGTTCAGAAGAATTGACAAGCATTCCTCTTGAAACTGAGATGACTATCTTCGTTGATAATCCACAAATCCGTTGCAAGACTCGCTTTACTAACACTGCCAAAGACCATCGTATCCGTCTCTTGGTCAAGACTCATAACACGCGTCCAAGCAATGATTCTGAAAGCATCTATGAGGTGGTGACACGACCAAATAAACCAGCTGCTTCATGGGAAAATCCTGAAAATCCTCAACACCAACAAGCCTTTGTTAGTCTGTATGACGATGAAAAAGGTGTGACTGTATCCAACAAGGGATTGAATGAATACGAAATCCTTGGAGACGACACCATTGCAGTGACTATTTTGCGTGCATCAGGTGAGCTAGGTGACTGGGGTTACTTCCCAACACCAGAAGCACAATGCTTGCGTGAGTTTGAAGTCGAGTTTGCGCTTGAATGCCACCAAGCCCAAGAACGCTTTTCAGCCTATCGTCGTGCTAAAGCCTTGCAGACACCATTTACCAGCCTTCAGCTTGCTAGACAGGAAGGAAGCGTGGCTGCGACTGGTAGCCTCTTGAGCCATTCTGTTCTCAGCATACCGCAAATCTGTCCAACAGCCTTTAAGGTAGCTGAAAATGAAGAAGGCTATGTTCTTCGCTACTACAATATGTGTAGTGAAAATGTGCGTGTACCGGAAAGTCAACATCTCTTCCTTGACCTACTTGAACGACCATACCCAGTTCATAGAGGACTCATTTCACCACAAGAGATTCGTACAGAATTCATCAAAAAAGAAGAAATTTAATTTCAAAAAGTAAACATAAAGAGAAAGGAGGGGCGAAAAGGTAAGAACTAACTGCTGATTCGCCCCTTTTTATGGTAAAAACAATGACCATTGCAACGATTGATATCGGAGGGACTGGAATTAAGTTTGCCAGTCTGACTCCTGATGGGAAAATACTAGATAAGACAAGCATTCCAACACCAGAAAGTTTGGAGGACTTACTAGCTTGGCTAGATCAGCGCTTGTCAGAACAGGATTACAGTGGGATTGCTATGAGCGTTCCAGGTGCGGTCAATCAAGAAACTGGTGTGATTGATGGATTCAGTGCCGTCCCTTATATCCACGGCTTTTCTTGGTATGAAGCCCTTGCTCATAATCAGCTGCCTGTCCATCTTGAAAATGACGCTAACTGCGTTGGACTCAGTGAATTACTGGCTCATCCAGAACTTGAAAATGCAGCCTGTGTCGTGATTGGGACAGGGATTGGCGGAGCCATGATTATCAACGGTAGACTTCACCGAGGCCGACACGGCTTGGGTGGCGAATTTGGCTATATGACAACCCTTGCCCCTGCTGAAAAGCTCAACAACTGGTCGCAACTAGCATCAACTGGAAATATGGTGCGATACGTGATTGAAAAGTCTGGTCAGACTGACTGGGACGGTCGCAAGATTTACCAAGAGGCCGAAGCAGGAAATGTCCTTTGTCAAGAAGCCATTGAGCGCATGAACCGTAATCTGGCGCAAGGCTTGCTCAATATTCAGTATCTCATCGATCCAGATATCATTAGCCTAGGCGGTTCTATCAGTCAAAATCCAGACTTCATCCAAGGGGTTAAGAAAGCTGTCGATGAATTTGTCGATACCTACGAAGAATACACGGTTGCACCTGTTATCCAAGCCTGCACCTATCATGCAGATGCCAATCTCTACGGTGCTCTTGTCAACTGGCTACAGGAGGAAAACCAATGGTAAGATTTACAGGACTTAGTCCCAAACAAACTCAGGCAATTGACTTGCTGACAAAACATATCTCTTTACCAGATGTGGAAGTGGCAGTCGCTCAGTCTGACCAAGCCTCTATCTCTATCAAGGGTGAGGGTGGACACTATCAATTAACTTACCGCAAACCCCACCAACTTTATCGTGCCTTGTCCCTGTTGGCAACATCCCTAGCAGAAGGTGACAAGGTAGAGATTGAGGAGCAAGCAGCTTATGAAGATTTAGCCTATATGGCAGACTGTTCTCGAAATGCGGTGCTGAATGTGGCTGCTGCCAAGCAGATGATTGAGGTCTTGGCTCTCATGGGCTACTCAACCTTTGAGCTTTACATGGAAGACACCTACCAGATTGAGGGGCAGCCTTACTTTGGCTATTTCCGTGGAGCCTACTCGGCTGAGGAGTTGCAGGAGATCGAAGCCTATGCCCAGCAGTTTGACATGACCTTTGTGCCTTGCATCCAGACCTTGGCCCACTTGTCAGCCTTTGTTAAATGGGGTGTCAAAGAAGTGCAGGAGCTCCGTGATGTGGAGGATATCCTTCTTATCGGCGAAGAAAAGGTTTATGACCTGATTGATGGCATGTTTGCCACCCTGTCTAAACTGCAAACCCGCAAGGTCAATATCGGGATGGACGAAGCCCACTTGGTTGGTTTAGGACGTTACTTGATTTTGAATGGTGTAGTAGACCGTAGTCTCCTCATGTGCCAACACTTGGAGCGCGTGCTGGATATTGCTGACAAGTATGGTTTCCACTGCCAGATGTGGAGCGATATGTTCTTTAAACTTATGTCAGCAGATGGCCAGTACGACCGTGATGTGGAAATTCCAGAAGAAACTCGTGTCTACCTAGACCGTCTCAAAGATCGTGTGACCTTGGTTTACTGGGACTATTATCAGGATAGCGAGGAAAAATACAACCGCAACTTCCGCAACCATCACAAGATTAGCCATGACCTTGCCTTTGCAGGAGGTGCTTGGAAATGGATTGGTTTCACACCCAATAACCATTTCAGCCGTCTAGTAGCTATTGAGGCTAATAAAGCCTGCCGTGCTAATCAGATCAAAGAAGTCATCGTGACGGGTTGGGGGGATAATGGTGGTGAGACCGCCCAGTTTTCTATCCTACCAAGCTTGCAAATCTGGGCAGAACTCAGCTATCGCAATGACCTAGGCCGACTGTCTGCTCATTTCCAGACCAATACAGGTCTATCGGTTGAGGATTTCATGCAGATTGACCTAGCCAACCTTTTACCAGACCTACCAGGCAATCTCAGTGGCATCAATCCCAACCGCTATGTCTTTTATCAGGATGTTCTCTGTCCGATACTTGACCAGCACATGACACCTGAACAGGACAAACCGCACTTCGCTCAGGCTGCTGAGACGCTTGCTGACATTAAAGAAAAAGCTGGCAACTATGCCTACCTCTTTGAAACTCAGGCCCAGTTGAACCAGATTTTAAGTAGCAAAGTGGACGTGGGACGACGCATTCGTCAGGCCTATCAAGTAAACGATAAGGAAAGTCTGCAAGAAATCGCAAGACAAGAATTACCAGAACTCAGAAGCCAAATTGAAGACTTCCATGCCATCTTTAGCCACCAATGGCTGAAAGAAAACAAGGTCTTTGGCTTGGATACGGTCGATATCCGTATGGGCGGACTCTTGCAACGCATTAAGCGAGCAGAAAGCCGTATCGAAGCTTATCTGGCTGGTCAGCTGGACCGTATCGATGAGTTAGAAGTGGAAATCTTACCATTTACTGACTTCTACGCAGACAAGGACTTCGCAGCCACAACAGCCAACCAGTGGCATACTATTGCGACAGCTTCAACGATTTATACGACCTAAAAACAAGAACACCGTGCCTTACTCAGAGTGTTTCTCGTGAAACATCCCTTTCTTAAAAAAGTACTCCACATAAAATAATTTGTGGAGTTTTTTCTATAATTAGTAGTTTAACCTAACCTTCAAATAGGAGTATACTAATAATGTAATCGTTATCAAAAGTCTAAAAAGGAATTTTTAGATGGATATCAAAATAAAAAAGGGAGGAAATTATGAATAAGTTTTCAAAAACCTTGAGAGACAACTGGATCTTTCTCTTGATGGTTTTGCCAGGGGCACTCTGGTTGATTCTATTCTTCTACATTCCAGTATTTGGGAACGTGGTTGCCTTTAAAGACTACCACATGACCAGTAATGGATTTATAGATAGTATCGTGAATAGTAAATGGGTCGGACTCGATAATTTCAGATTCTTGTTTAGTTCAAAAGACGCCTTTATTATCACACGAAATACTGTCCTCTACAATCTCGGCTTTATCTTTATTGGCTTGATTGTATCTGTAGGGATTGCCATCATCCTCAGTGAACTCCGTTCTAAGAGAATGGTTAAGATCTTCCAAACTTCCATGTTGTTCCCTTACTTCTTGTCTTGGGTTATCATCAGTTTCTTTACAGATGCCTTCCTAAACATTGACAAAGGGGTGTTCAACCATTTCCTAGAGTCTATCGGGATGAAGGAAATCAATTTCTACGCTAACTTAGGCATCTGGCCATATCTCCTACTTTTCCTTGGTATTTGGAAAGGCTTTGGATATAGCAGTGTCATGTACTATGCGACAATCATGGGAATTGATCCAACCTACTACGAAGCAGCGACAGTGGACGGAGCCAGCAAATGGCAACGAATTCGCAATGTAACCATTCCGCAGTTGACACCATTGGTAACCGTATTGACCATCCTTGCAGTCGGAAATATCTTCCGTGCAGACTTCGGTCTCTTTTACCAAATCCCCCACAATGCTGGTCAGCTTTATAACGTAACAAACGTCTTGGACGTATATGTTTATAATGGTTTGACTCAGACAGCAGATATCGGGATGGCATCAGCGGCAGGTCTTTATCAATCAGTAGTCGGCTTGATTCTGGTTATCCTATCAAACTTACTTGCAAGACGAGTTGATCCAAACTCAGCTTTGTTCTAGAAAGGAGGAGAATATGGCAGAAAAGAAAATTAAAAAAGAAAAAATTGATAATGTCGGCATTCACTCCTTCAGTAAGAAAGCAGATATCTTCTTTAGTACCATTTCTGGTTTGGTTGCCCTCTCTTGTATCCTACCCTTTGTATTCGTTATCGTTATTTCGGTGACAGATGAAAAGAGTATCCTACAAAATGGATATAGCTTCTTCCCATCTCAATTTGGATTAGATGGATTTGAGTTCTTGGCACAGTTTAAGGATAAAATCCTCCAAGCCCTCTTCATCTCAGTCTTTGTAACCGTAGTTGGGACATTGACAAATGTCTTTATCACAACAACTTATGCTTATGCCATTTCACGGACAACCTTTAAGTATCGCAGATTCTTTACAATCTTCGTTCTACTTAGTATGTTGTTCAATGCTGGTTTGGTACCAGGTTATATCATGGTAACTCGTGTACTTCAGCTTGGTGACACTGTTTGGGCCTTGATTGTTCCAATGCTTCTCTCACCATTCAATATTGTTTTGATGCGTTCCTTCTTCAAGAAGACGATTCCCGAAGCTATTCTCGAATCCGCTCGTATCGATGGTGCTAGTGAGGCCCGGATTTTCTTCCAAATCTGTTTGCCATTGTCACTACCAGGTATCGCAACCATCACGCTCTTGACAGCTCTTGGTTTTTGGAATGACTGGTTCAACGCTCTTCTTTACATTAAGAGTGACAACTTGTATCCATTGCAATATTTGCTCATGCAAATCCAACAAAATATGGACTACATCGCCAAAGCAGTCGGCCTATCTGGTCAACTGGGAGTTGCTCTACCGAAAGAAACCGGACGTATGGCCATGGTTGTGGTGGCAACCCTTCCAATCGCAATCTTGTATCCATTCTTCCAACGCTACTTTGTAAAAGGTTTGACTATCGGTGGTGTGAAAGAATAGTGCTTACTGAGAAAAAATATTTCTCATTTCCCAACTTCCCTTGCGTGAAGTTAAAATCATTAAATTGTTTATAAGTTTAAAAATAAAAAAAGGAGTTTTTGTCATGAAAAACTGGAAAAAATATGCTTTTGCATCTGCTAGCGTAGTCGCTTTGGCTGCAGGTCTTGCTGCTTGTGGGAACCTTTCAGGTAACAACAAAAAAGCTGCTGACTCAGCTTCAGGTGATAAGACTGTTATCAAAATGTACCAAATCGGTGACAAACCAGATAACTTGGATGAATTGCTAGAAAATGCTAACAAAATCATCGGAGAAAAAGTTGGTGCCAAATTGGATATCCAATACCTTGGATGGGGTGACTATGGTAAGAAAATGTCAGTTATCACATCATCTGGTGAAAACTATGATATCGCCTTTGCAGATAACTACATTGTAAATGCTCAAAAAGGTGCTTATGCTGACTTGACAGAATTGTATAAGAAAGAAGGGGCAGAACTTTATAAAGCACTTGACCCAGCTTACATCAAAGGTAACACTGTAAACGGTAAAATTTACTCTGTTCCAGTTGCAGCCAACGTTGCATCATCTCAAAACTTCGCCTTCAACGGAAGTCTTCTTGCTAAATACGGTATCGATATTTCAGGTGTTACTTCATACGAAACACTTGAGCCAGTCTTGAAACAAATCAAAGAAAAAGCTCCAGATGTAGTGCCATTTGCAGTTACTAAGAACTTCATCCCTTCTGAGAACTTTGACTACCCAGTAGCAAACGGTCTTCCATTCGTTATCGACCTTGAAGGGGACACTACTAAGATCGTAAACCGTTACGACGTTCCTCGTTTCAAAGAACACTTGAAGACTCTTCACAAATTCTATGAAGCTGGATACATTCCAAAAGACGTAGCAACAAGCGATACTTCATTTGACCTTCAACAAGATACTTGGTTCGTTCGTGAAGAAACAGTAGGACCAGCTGACTACGGTAACAGCTTGCTTTCACGTGTTGCGAACAAAGATATCCAAATCAAATCATTCACTAACTTCATCAAGAAAAACCAAACAACACAAGTTGCTAACTTTGTCATCTCAAACAACTCTAAGAACAAAGAAAAATCAATGGAAGTGTTGAACCTCTTGAACACTAACCCAGAACTCTTGAACGGTCTTGTTTACGGTCCAGAAGGCAAGAACTGGGAAAAAATTGAAGGTAAAGAAAACCGTGTACGCGTCCTTGATGGCTACAAAGGAAACACTCACATGGGTGGATGGAACACTGGTAACAACTGGATCCTTTACATCAACGAAAACGTTACAGACCAACAAATCGAAGATTCTAAGAAACAATTGGCTGAAGCTAAAGAATCTCCAGCGCTTGGATTCATCTTTAACACTGACAGTGTGAAATCTGAAATCTCAGCAATCTCTAACACAATGCAACAATTCGATACAGCTATCAACACTGGTACTGTAGACCCAGATAAAGCTATTCCAGAATTGATGGAAAAATTGAAATCTGAAGGTGCCTACGAAAAAGTATTGAACGAAATGCAAAAACAATACGATGAATTCTTGAAAAACAAAAAATCATAAGATCAATTGATTTCGTGTATTCATTCCTAATTCCTAAAAACTGAATCACTGTTTTCCTCAGGCTTATCTGGGGGAGGCAGTGATTTTTTGAAACGAGAGCATAGATATCTATGTTTCTTTATCACTATTTAACCATTCAGGAAATCTCAAGTACCATTTAGGATTTGGAGTAAGGATTTAGGAAAATATAGCTTATATTAGAGATGTATCGAGTTTACAAAGGAGAGTTCACATGAAAAAGTATCAACTTCTATTCAAAATAAGTGCAGTTTTCTCTTACTTATTTTTCGTATTTGGTCTTTCTCAGCTGACGCTTATTGTTCAAAATTATTGGCAATTTTCTTCCCAGATTGGCAATTTCGTCTGGATTCAAAATATCTTGAGTTTGCTATTTAGCGGAGTCATGATTTGGATTCTGGTTAAGACAGGGCACGGCTATCTTTTTCGCATTCCGAGAAAAAAATGGCTTTGGTATTCGATTTTGACAGTACTAGTGGTAGTGCTCCAGATCTCTTTTAACGTTCAGACAGCTAAACATGTTCAGTCAACTGCTGAAGGTTGGGCTGTATTGATCGGTTATAGTGGGACCAACTTTGCTGAGCTAGGTATCTATATAACTTTGTTCTTTCTGACTCCACTTATGGAAGAGCTAATCTATAGAGGATTACTGCAACACGCCTTTTTTAAGCATTCGAGATTTGGCCTTGATTTGCTTCTTCCGTCAATTTTATTTGCTCTTCCTCATTTTTCAAGCCTGCCTAGTTTGTTAGATATCTTCGTCTTTGCAACATCTGGCATCATCTTTGCTAGTTTGACCCGCTATACCAAGAGCATTTATCCTTCCTATGCGGTGCATGTGATTAATAATATTTTCGCGACATTACCATTTTTGCTGACTTTTTTACACAGGGTATTTGGGTAAAATATTGGTACGAGAGTTAGGAATGATCGTTTTTCAACTTAAGGAGGAAAATAAGAATGACACCATTAAAATGGTTTGCCGGAGGAAGTGAAAGACGTTGTGAAGCGATGGCTATCATAGATTATCTATTGGAAGATATAAAGGATACGCCTCAGCTGACTCCCTTGAAAAATCAGTTAGTGAGTTATAAAAGACGATTAGAGGACGATGGGACCTCTACCCCATTTATATTGAGTCAAATGAATGTTGACATCTCACGTATGTTAATTGACAATAAGCTGATTTTGTCAGAAAGTCAAGCTGAGGAGATCAAAAAATTGAGAGAATTATCTGCTATTCGCTATGGTTACTGATGAAATGCAGGGATAAATCCCTTTTTACAATTTCCAGTCAAATAAATTGCATTCGCTTTCTCAAGCAGGTATACTAGTATAGTTAGATGAAAAATTCTGAAAATTTAAGAATAGAAAAGAGAACAAATCTTATGGCAAAAGATATTCGTGTCTTACTTTACTACCTTTATACTCCAATTGAAAATGCAGAGCAATTTGCTGTAGACCACTTGGCTTTCTGTAAATCAATCGGTCTTAAAGGCCGTATCCTAGTCGCTGACGAAGGAATTAACGGAACAGTTTCAGGGGATTACGAAACAACTCAAAAATACATGGACTACGTTCACAGCCTCCCAGGCATGGAAGACCTCTGGTTCAAGATTGACGAAGAAAGTGAACAAGCCTTCAAGAAGATGTTTGTTCGCTACAAGAAAGAAATTGTCCACCTTGGTTTGGAAGACAACGACTTTGACAATGACATCAACCCACTTGAAACAACAGGTGCCTACTTGTCTCCAAAAGAGTTCAAAGAAGCCCTTCTTGACGAAGATACCGTTGTCCTTGACACACGTAACGATTATGAGTACGACCTAGGACATTTCCGTGGGGCTATCCGCCCAGATATCCGCAACTTCCGTGAGTTGCCACAATGGGTTCGTGATAACAAGGAAAAATTCATGGACAAGCGTGTTGTGGTTTACTGTACAGGTGGCGTTCGCTGTGAGAAATTCTCAGGCTGGATGGTCCGTGAAGGCTACAAAGATGTCGGCCAATTGCACGGAGGAATCGCAACTTACGGTAAAGACCCAGAAGTCCAAGGTGAACTTTGGGATGGGAAAATGTACGTCTTTGACGAGCGTATTGCCGTAGATGTTAACCATGTCAACCCAACTATCGTAGGGAAAGACTGGTTTGATGGAACACCATGTGAACGTTATGTCAACTGTGGAAATCCATTCTGTAACCGTCGTATCTTGACATCAGAAGAAAATGAAGACAAGTACCTTCGTGGATGCTCACACGAGTGCCGTGTTCACCCACGTAACCGCTATGTTTCAGAAAATGAATTGACACAAGCTGAAGTAATCGAGCGCCTAGCCGCTATCGGTGAAAGCTTGGATCAAGCAGCTACTGTATAAGATCAAACAGTCCTCAGGGGCTGTTTTTCTATGCTTTTTACTCAAAAATCTAAAGTTTGTTTCTGTATCTTTCAGGAAAATAGGGTATACTATATGTAAACGATTTCAAAGGAGTTCAGTTATGACGAAAACATTTTTTATTCCAAATAAACAGAGCATTTTAGGAGAACAAGAAATTTTGACTGCCAAGTCTATCTTGGCCTTGGTAGATGGTTTGGAGTCACATAGCTATGATGCTGTCTATCTCCGTCAGCCTCTTAATCGTCTCGAGTATATCGAGTGTGCGATAGTGGGGAAATCACAATTCCTTTTTAAGGTCAGTTATGCTGATGGTCAAAAGGCTTACCGTGTCGATCTTCCTGACCTACTAACGAAGACAGACTGGCAGATTATCAAATCATTTTTAGATGCTCTGCTTGCTTATACAGGAACTGAGATTGAAGGACTAGATGGTTTTGATTTTGAAGCTTATTTCCAAGCAAGTATTCAAGCTCATATTGCAGACACTGCGGCTCGTTTTACGATTTGCCAAGGAATTTTTAATCCTGTTTTCTTTAGTCATGAGGACTTGAAAATCTTTTTAGAGGCAGATGGTTTGGCACAGTTTGAAGCGCGTGTGCGTGCGGTTCAAGAGACCGATGCTTACTTTGCAAGAGTTTCCTTCTATCAGGATGGAGAAGGACAAGTTCACGGTGTTTACCATCTGGCTCAAGGGGTCAAGACCGTTTTACCTAGAGAACCATTTGTACCTGCAGCTTATATTGAACAATTGGTGGATAAGGAAGTGCAGTGGGAGATTGACTTGGTTCAAATCACAGGAGACGGCTCTAAACCAGAAGACTATGAAGCCATTGCCCGCTTGGACTATGCAAAATTCCTAGAGTCACTACCATCAGCATCTTACCACCAACTAGACGCCAATCAATTAGAAATACAACCCATCCTAGGACAAGATTTTAAAGCATTAGCACAAGGAAAGTAAATCAGAAGCAGGTCAATCGACTTGCTTTTTTGACATAGAAAAAATCCTGTCATGGATGACAGGATTGAAGTTTAAAGAAAGGCCAAGATACGAAGATAATCTCCAATCAGTGCCACTTCAGCTACAAAGAAGAGGAGGATAATAACTCCGTTCACAAGGACAGACAAGAATAACTGATAGAAGGAGTCGGTTTCACTTGCTTGACTTGGTCTTGTAATGATATGGAGGCTAGCAAGCAGAATGATTCCAATACTAATCACACACAAAATTGCTGTAAATCGCAGGCTGTCAAAGAAGGCAAAGAAACTAGCAATAGCAGTGAGGAAGATTGGAATTGCTAAGAGTTGACTATATTCTTGGAGAACCTTTTCTAGCGTCCAGTCCTTTTCCTGGTAGATAAATCGTCTCACGACGAAACTACCCAAGAGGAATGAAAAGAAGAAGAGTGTTGTTGCTACTAGGATAGAGATAATCGAAAAGAGATTCAATGAAGCAAATTGTTCAGGGAAGTGATTATGCATAGTTGCTATATGTCCATAGTAAGCATGTTTGATGTGGTAGATACTAAAGAAAAAGGAAGATGCAGAAAACAGAATGAGCAAGAGAAAGGCTGTGTAGCTGTGTGTGCTACTTGTTTCAAGACTGCTTGTAGGAGATTTGAGAGCCTCCACTAGCCAAGACCAAAAATCAAGCGCTTGCTCTTTCCATCTATCCGTAGATTTTGGAGCTTGGTCGGGGATATAGGGACTTTCTAAGGATTGACTGATAAGAAGGGGCTCTTTCGTGGTTGGTTTTTGCTGAGGAAGTACTTCTTGACTCTCTTCAGCTATGGTGACTTTTTCTGTTTCTTTAGAAAGATCTTGCTCTTCTTCAGTAGAATCTAATGCTTTCTTTTCTTCTATTTCTGTTCTCGCTTCACTGTCTTCAGGAGTTTCAATTTTCTCTTCTTGCTGGCTTTCCAGTTCGACCTCAGCTTGAGAGACGTCCTCCTCTACTTGAGTATTTTTTTCAATTGGCGTATCGAGATTAGCTATCGTTTCTTCAGCCTTGTCTGCAACCTCTTGAGCTTGCTCTTCAGGTTTGTTCTTGCTTGTTGTTTTTACAAAATCATTACTTTCAAACCATTCTTGTTTCATGGTAGAACCTCCTTTTTAGTTAGATAAATATGCTTCCATAGTAGCAGATGTAAGCGCTTTTGTCAACGATTTCTAGAAGAAGACTCGTGTTCCTCTGATTTGAGTAGATAGATATCCTGTTCTGCTCTGGCGATGAGTTGATCTTTTGCATCTGCTTTTTCTGTCTTATAAGGATTGCTTAATCGTTCATCTTTGTTTTTTTCGTTTTTAAACGAACGCCTTCCTTCTCTTAAAAAATGAAGAATAGAACCATGTTTTGTTGAAAGATCTAAGTTGATTCTTTGTTTTTCTTCTTCGGAAAGTAGCAGTTGTAGGTCTGTTTTCGCCACCAATTCCACCTTACCGTGTACTTGGATATTTTCAGCGTGGAAGTGATGTTCTGTTGACTCTAGCTGACTATCTGTCAGTTCTGTGCTAAAGATATTGATGATATTTGGTGTTGTGAGTTTACTGTTTTTGATACGACTTCCTTCAATTCGGAGGAGATAGCCATTATTGGTATTGAGGGTCGCATTTTCAAGGCTGGCATTGGTGATACTGGTTTGACCGCGATTTGCTGAGATGTTGATTCCTTTTAGAGTTCTCCCTTTTGGCAACTGGAGAATAACTTCTTCAAAACGACGAGAGTAGCTGCTTGCGATATGGAGAATCCCGCCAATTCCAGAAGAGAGAAATGGACTTTCAGACAGTTTCTTATCAGTGAGGCTCAGCGTTTTATCGTTCTGATTTGTGATAAGATCATGGTGAGCAGAAAGAGATGGATGGTAAGAAATGTGGATTTGATCATCGAAAGAGTCTGTGATGGTCAGTGCGTGTTGATGGAGAGTAATCTCTAGGTTTTCGACTTCCTTGCCAAAGGTTAGCTCTTCCGTACGGCTATCATAGACAGGCTCCTTGGACATGGCAAGCAGACTCTTAATCCCGTCAGATTGGATCCCTACAAAGAGCAGGATAAAGCCGATAATGGTAGTCACCACACCAAAAATGAGAAATCCTTTTGTCCATTTACGCATGCTGGTCACCTCTCTTTCCTTTTTTGAGAACAAATTGCACCAGGCGAACAATGAGTAGGCCGAAGAAGCGAGCTACATAGGAAATACCTAATAAAACTAGCGAAGAAGCACCGATAGCTAGTAAACCAGAACCAAAAATCAAGATAAAGGCTGATTTAGCTTGGGCTAGGACAGTGAAACTTTCAACTAAAAATAGGAATCCGCCGATGATACCAAGTATGGAAACCGCAAAGAAAGCTAGAATGACAGTCAAGGCTGCCACAAGGATTGCGAACAGGGACACGAGGATGGCGATTCCCAGAGGAATACCGATGGGTGCTGCAAGGAGAGCTAACAAGGCGATATGCAAAATTTGTCGGTTATTCTTTTGAGCGGGTGCCTCATTGATTTTTTTATCGAGAAGATTGGAGAGAACTTCGTGGGCCGCTTCTTTGGGAGTTCCCAAACTAGCAATGAGTTCTTCTTCTCCCTCGACTCCAGCATCGTCAAAGAGTTCCCTGAAATAGTCCATGGCTTCAATTTGGTCAGCCTGAGGCAGTTTTTTGAGATAGAGTTCTAGCTGAGTCAGGTATTCAGTTCTTGTCATGGCGGATACTCCCTTCTATGATGCCATTGATGGTGTCTGTATAAAGTGCCCATTCATCTTTTAGGGTCACGAGCTGCTCTATACCACCGTTTGTCAAGGAGTAGTATTTGCGCATGCGACCTTGGAACTCTCTAGAATAGGTTGTCAGAAAGCTATTGCCTTCCAATTTTTTGAGAATGGGATAGAGTGTGGATTCTTTGATATTAGCGATCAGCTTAATGGTTTGGCTAATCTCATAACCATAAGAATCATCCTGCTCCAGTACGGCCAAGATGAGAAATTCAATCAAGGCAGAGGATGTTGGAAAGTACATGGGGAACCTCCTTTTCTAATGTGTAAGATTTTTATATATAATTTTTCTACACATACATTGTACATCTAAAAGAAAGCCCTGTCAAGAGAAATGTGTAAAATTTTTATATATAAAAAACTTCTAGCTAAAACTAGAAGTTTAGAGGATTTTATCGGCTCTATCCACTGTAAAGAGGGCCACAGTCATCAGGATATCGACGAGTAAGAGGGCAGCTACAGCTGGTACCCAAGAGTGGAAAAGGTCAAAACTGTAACCAAAGAGGGTTGGTCCAAAGGCTGCTAGGATATAGCCTCCTGTTTGAGATAGACCGGACAATTGGGCTGTCTTTTCAGGAGCGCTTGTCTTGAGTGAAAAATTGACCATGAGATAAGGGAAGAGGGCACTGGTTGCGGTTCCGATGAGGAGATGGATGGCCAGCCAGTAAAAGAAATTACCGATTGGGAAAAAGAGCATGGAAATACCGACCACACCAGCTAGTGAAACCAGAGTGAGCATGAGCTGACGGTTACGAGTAGATAAACTGGTTGTCAGGCTTGGGATGGTCATTGAAAAAGGAATGCTAATCAGAGAGAAGATAGAAGTCAGCAAGCCAGCTTCGTGACTGGATAGGCCTGCATGGATAGCCATGGTAGGTAGCCAGGTCATAGCAGTGTAAAAGAGCAAGGATTGAAAACCTGCAAAGACAATCACTGCCCAGACCTGTTTATTATGCATGACCTTTGCTTTGCTTTTTTGTTTGGTTTGTGGAGCCAGTCTGTGATTATAGCGGTGATTTGGGAGCCAGACCAAAAAAGTTGCTAGACAGAGCAGGGTGAGGAGGATGATAAGCCCTTTCCAAGAACTGGCTTGTGTAATAGGCACGGCTAGATAGGAGGCCAGAGCCGTCGCAATCCCCATAGACGTTACATATAAGGTGGTCAGAAAACCAATTTTCTTTGGTTGATTGGCTTGGATAAGACTAGGAAGCAGAACATTGATGACTGCGATACTTGCCCCAACCATCAAGGTTCCTAGATAGAGCAGGGGCAGATTGATTAGTCGAATGAGAGAACCGATAGTCAAGAAGAAAAGGCTGTAGGTGAAGAGATGCTCCAAGCCGATTTTCTGAGCCAGTCGGGTAGAAAAGAGTGAGAAGAGGGTAAACATGAGGAGAGGAAGGCTGGTCAAGACACCAAGCGAACTAACTTCTACTCCCAGCCCTTGCGAAATATCTCCCAAAATAATGGGTAAAACAGTAAAAGGAGTCCGCAAGGAAACACCAATCAGGATAATACCTGGAACAAAAAAGAGTGATTGCTTTTTCATATAATACCTCTTCTAACTGATTTTAATAACAGCTTATTTTAAGGCTTTTTCCCTATAATGTCAAGTAAGGTTTCTGGCTTTCAAGATAAAAATGGGAAAGTCTTGAAAATTATGATAAAATAGTGGAAGGAAATCTATACATTGGAGAAAAACTGTGTCTGAAAAGCAAAAAATCAGCGTATTGATGTCGGTCTATATCAAGGAAAATCCGACATTTTTAAAGGATGCTATTGAGAGTGTTCAAAATCAGACCCTGAAACCGAGCGAATTGGTTCTGGTTGAGGATGGGCCTTTGACACCTGAGCTCTATCAGGTATTAGACCAGCTTGAAGCTGAGTCTGATATTCCAGTGAAACGCTATCCTCTTGAGCAGAATCAAGGTTTGGGTCTGGCTCTTCGACAGGGTGTTTTGCAGTGTCAGTATGATATTATTGCCCGTATGGATACGGATGATATAGCTGTTCCAGACCGTTTTGAGAAACAGGTTCAGCTAATGGAGAAGGACAAGCTCGACCTATTAGGTGGACATATTGCAGAGTTTATTGACAATCCTGATGAGATTGTTTCTTACCGTCGTGTTCCAACCCAGCATGCAGATATTGTAGCTTATCAAAGGATGAGAAGTGCCTTTAACCACATGACTGTCATGTTCAAGAAGGACATGGTTCTCAAGGCAGGCAACTATGAGGATGGCCTCTATATGGAGGATGACCTCCTCTGGCTCAATATGATTGCTGCAGGAGCCAAGACTGGAAATCTGGATCAAATCTTGTGTAAGGTTCGTGTCGGAGCAGGAATGTTTGAGCGTCGTGGGGGACTGCGTTACCTCAAACTCTATCGTCAGGCTCGTCAGCGCATGCTGAAGAGAGGGCAAATTTCTTACATGGAGTATGCCAAGAGTGTTGCCATTCAGATGATTGTTGCCCTTTGTCCCGGATTTGTCAGACAGTTTATTTTTATGAAACTGTTACGAAAAAGCAATTAAAAGATTGTAGCAAATCGTAAACTTTAGAAAAAGTGTTATAATAACAATATAATACTCTTCGAAAATCTCTTCAAACCGCGTCAACGTCGCCTTGCCGTATGTGTAGGATACTGACTACGTCAGTTTCATCTACAACCTCAAAACAGTGTTTTGAGCAACCTGCGGCTAGTTTCCTAGTTTGCTCTTTGATTTTCATTGAGTATAACCATCGAGCTCTTTTAAGGAGGAGTAAATTTCTATGAATAAAAAACTCACAGATTATGTGATTGATCTGGTGGAAATTTTAAATAAACAACAAAAACAGGTTTTCTGGGGAATATTTGATATTTTGAGTATGGTGGTTTCCATCATTGTATCTTATATTTTATTTTATGGGCTGATTAATCCAGCACCTGTTGACTACATTATCTATACGAGTTTAGCCTTCCTGTTCTATCAATTGATGATTGGATTTTGGGGATTAAACGCTAGTATTAGTCGTTACAGCAAGATTACGGACTTTATGAAAATCTTTTTTGGTGTGACTGCTAGCAGTATCTTGTCATATAGTATCTGCTATGCCTTCTTGCCTCTCTTCTCTATCCGTTTCATCATTCTCTTTATCTTGTTGAGTACCTTCTTGATTTTATTGCCACGGATTACTTGGCAGTTAATCTACTCTAGACGCAAAAAAGGCAGTGGTGATGGAGAACACCGCCGTACTTTCTTGATTGGTGCTGGTGATGGCGGAGCCCTCTTTATGGATAGTTACCAACATCCAACCAGTGATTTGGAACTGGTCGGTATTTTGGATAAGGATGCGAAGAAAAAGGGACAAAAACTTGGTGGGATTCCTGTTTTGGGTTCATATGATGAATTGCCTGAATTAGCCAAACGTCATCAAATCGAGCGTGTTATCGTTGCGATTCCGTCGCTTGACCCGTCAGAATATGAACGTATCTTGCAGATGTGTAATAAGCTGGGTGTCAAGTGTTACAAGATGCCTAAGGTTGAAACGGTTGTTCAAGGACTTCACCAAGCAGGTACTGGCTTCCAAAAAATTGATATTACAGACCTTTTGGGACGTCAGGAAATTCGTCTTGACGAATCGCGTCTGGGCGCAGAACTGACAGGTAAGACAATCTTAGTCACAGGTGCTGGTGGCTCAATCGGTTCTGAAATCTGTCGCCAAGTTAGTCGTTTCAATCCTGAACGCATCGTCTTGCTCGGTCATGGGGAAAATTCAATCTACCTTGTTTATCATGAATTGATTCGCAAGTTCCAAGGGATTGATTATGTACCAGTTATTGCCGATATTCAAGACTATGACCGTTTGTTGCAAGTCTTTGAGCAGTACAAGCCAGCTATTGTTTATCATGCGGCAGCCCACAAGCACGTTCCTATGATGGAGCGCAATCCAAAAGAAGCCTTCAAAAACAATATTCGTGGAACTTACAATGTTGCTAAGGCTGTTGATGAAGCTAAAGTACCTAAGATGGTTATGATTTCGACAGATAAGGCGGTTAATCCACCAAATGTTATGGGAGCAACCAAGCGAGTGGCTGAGTTGATTGTCACTGGCTTTAACCAACGTAGCCAATCGACTTACTGTGCGGTTCGTTTTGGGAATGTTCTTGGTAGTCGAGGTAGTGTGATTCCTGTCTTTGAACGTCAGATTGCTGAAGGCGGTCCTGTAACGGTGACAGATTTCCGCATGACCCGTTACTTTATGACCATTCCAGAAGCTAGCCGTTTGGTTATTCACGCTGGTGCTTATGCCAAGGATGGGGAAGTCTTTATCCTTGATATGGGCAAACCAGTCAAGATTTATGACTTGGCCAAGAAAATGGTCCTTCTAAGTGGACACACCGAAAGCGAAATTCCAATTGTTGAAGTTGGAATCCGCCCAGGTGAAAAACTCTACGAAGAACTCTTGGTATCAACCGAACTTGTTGATAATCAGGTTATGGATAAGAT
Source organism: uncultured Streptococcus sp. (assembly GCF_963518475.1). Taxonomy (GTDB): domain Bacteria; phylum Bacillota; class Bacilli; order Lactobacillales; family Streptococcaceae; genus Streptococcus. The sequence goes on from NZ_CAUQJA010000007.1 coordinate 74,282, forward strand.
TTTTGTTGGTAAGGTTAATGTGATGCCTTTAGAAGCCATCGATCAAAAGATTGAAGAGTTCCGCACTCTTAGTGGAGATGATTTGAAGCAAGCTATTATCGCCTTTGCCAATCAAACCACCCACGTTGAATAAAAACAGAAAAACGCATATTATCAGTTCTGAAGAATCTTGGTAATATGCGTTTTGCTATGTAGAAACTTGCTCCATTTTCTTCTGAAATGGGGTTTTCGCCCAGTCTATGTTATTGAAAATACGCCAAAACTTCTATGGGTTTGTGAGCAATATAATCAGGCTGATAGTTTAGTAGATCTGCTTGCTCTCCAAATCCCCAAGTAACGGCCAATTTCTGAATGCCTGTTTCTTGAGCTCCAAGCATATCAAACTTGGTATCTCCGATGATGATGGCTTGTTCCGATGCTAGTTGATGTGTCTGCAAGGCTTGGCGAATGACATCTGCCTTATGGGGTGCTTCAGGGCTGGAACCATAAATGCCATCAAAGAAATGATGGATTCCCAAGTTTTTAGTCATGTCTTGAGCGGTAGGGGTATTCTTTGTAGTGGTGATATAAAGAGGATATTTGCTTGATAGCTCCTTAAGCAAGTCTATAATCTGGGGAAAGAGTTGAGCTTCATGGATACCTTTTGCCTTGTAGTAAGAACGGTATATCTGCACGGCTTTAGAAATTTGTTCTTTAGGCAGGCAGGTCGCAAAACTACTTTCGAGAGGCGGCCCCATAAAACCACGAATAGTTTTGGCATCAGGGCTAGGTACTCCTAGCTCCTTAAAGGTATAGGTAAAGGCATTGTGAATCCCGATAGAACTGTCAACGAGGGTTCCATCCAGATCGAAAAAAATCGCTGTGATAGAGGTCATGGTTTCTCCTATTTGATAAACTTATTCTCCGAAAATTTCTTTTTGGAGGCGACGACCAGTAGGGGTGGCAGCGAGTCCACCTTCAGCTGTTTCACGAAAGGCAGTTGGCATGCTTGCTCCTACTTGGTACATGGCATCGATTACTTCATCCACAGGAATTTTAGATTCGATACCTGCCAAGGCCATGTCTGCTGCGATGAAGGCAAAGCTAGCTCCCATGGCATTACGTTTAACACAGGGAACTTCAACCAAGCCGGCAACAGGGTCACAAATGAGGCCCAGCATATTTTTAATAACAAAGGCAATGGCCTGACTGGCTTGATAAGGTGTCCCACCAGCAGCCAGAGTCAAGGCGGCAGCACTCATAGCAGAGGCAGAGCCGACTTCGGCTTGACAGCCACCCTCAGCACCTGAGATAGAAGCGTTGTTTGCGATGACTAGTCCAAAGGCACCTGCAGCAAAGAGGAAATCCAGCTGTTGCTCGTGGCTGAGGTCTAATTTTTCAATAGCAGCAGTGAGAACCGAGGGCAGACAGCCGGCACTTCCTGCTGTCGGAGTGGCACATACCAAGCCCATTTTAGCATTGTGTTCATTGACTGCGATGGCATTTCGGGCAGCCGAGAGAATCGTGTAATCTGACAAGGTTTTTCCGTTTTTGATGTAGTGGTCCAATTTGGCAGCATCTCCACCTGTCAGTCCACTACGAGATTTATTTTCATTGAGCCCGAGTTGGACAGAGGCTTTCATGACTTCCAGATTTCGTTCCATGAGAAGGAGGACTTCTTCACGTTCGCGACCGGTCAATTCAAACTCTGTTGTAATCATGAGTTCTGCGACATTTCCTTGAAAGTCCAGATCTGCCTGCTCGACCAATTCTTTGATAGAATAAAACATGCTTCCTCCTATTTAAAGAAATTGACATTGTGGAGATGAGGGATTTTTCGAATTTCTTCGATGGCCTCATCACAGTTTCGACTGTCAACTTCGATAATCATAATGGCTTTTTCACCAGCTTTTTCACGAGTAACATTCATCTGGGCTATATTGATACCATAGCGTGAAAGAGCCTCCGTTACAAGGGCAATCATACCTGGAATATCTTGATGAACAATGATGATAGTCGGTGTATTCATATTGAGAGAGACGGCAAAGCCATTGAGTTCGGTGACCTGAATATTTCCTCCACCGATAGAAATACCAGTCACACTGATAGTCTTGTGGGCATTTTTGACAGTAATTTTAGTGGTGTTTGGGTGAGGAGCATTGCTGTCTTTCTGAATAGTCCAGACAATCTTGATGCCACGCTTGTGGGCAATCTCCAGACTATTTGGAATTTCAGGATCATCTGTATCCATGCCCAAAATACCTGCAACAAGGGCTAGGTCTGTCCCGTGACCACGATAAGTCTTGGCAAATGAGTTAAATAGTTGGAATTCGACTTCTGTCGGAGTATCATCAAAAATGGAAGATACAATCTTCCCAATACGAACAGCACCAGCGGTATGGCTACTAGATGGGCCAATCATAACTGGTCCGATGATATCAAAGACAGATTGAAAACGAAGTGATTTCATCAGTTTCCCCTTATAAAAATTCTTATCTCTATTATATCAAAGAATGAGTATCTTGACTTTAATTGTAGATGAAAACCTTTTTAATGCCACAAATAGCATAAAATAGCGACTTTTATGACAAAAATGGCTTATTTAGGGAAATAAAAAATAATTTTGTAATATTTCTACATAAAAGTGTCAAGAAACAGTAATATTTAAAGGGTATGATAGTACTATAGAAAGAAGGAGAATTTTCGAATATGAAATCAACAACTAAAAAGATTAAAACAACTCTTGCAGGAGTAGCTGCCTTGTTTGCAGTATTTGCTCCATCATTTGTATCTGCTCAAGAATCATCAACTTACACTGTTAAAGAAGGTGATACACTTTCAGAAATCGCTGAAACTCACAACACAACTGTTGAGAAATTGGCAGAAAACAACCACATTGACAACATCCATATGATTTATGTTGGTCAAGAGTTGGTTATCGACGGTCCAGTAGCACCAGCAGCAACACCAGCGCCAGCTACTTATGCAGCACCAGCTGCTCAAGATGAAACTGTTTCAGCTCCAGTAGCAGAAACTACAGAAGTAGTAGAAGAAGCAGCACCAGCTGCAAGCGCTCCTGTAGCAGAAGAAACTGTTGCTACAGCAGAAACTTCAGCACCAGCCGCAACTGTAAGCGGATCTGAAGCAGAAGCTAAAGAATGGATTGCACAAAAAGAATCAGGTGGTAGCTATACAGCTACAAATGGACGTTACATTGGACGTTACCAATTGACAGATTCATACTTGAACGGTGACTACTCAGCTGAAAACCAAGAACGTGTAGCAGATGCTTACGTTGCAGGACGTTACGGTTCATGGTCAGCCGCTAAAAACTTTTGGCTTAACAACGGCTGGTATTAAGAAATAGCGAACAGAATAATATGAAAAGGTCGAGGAAATCCCTCGACTTTTTTTATAATTTCTTTGGTTGGTAATAGGTCTCTACTTCTTTTTTGAGATGAGACAGCATGGAGGTTTCCTCGGTGATCTCCAGAAGGGAGAAACCTTTTTGAATAAGTTTAGCATCATCCCTACAAATCCCAATACGGACATAGCAGATAGCAAGCCTATCGTAGCTTTTCTTGTTCTTGGCGTCCTCTAGTAACGTATAGCAGATTTGCTTACACATGTTTTTGTCTTGATTGTATAAGTAAATAGTGGAAAGGTTGAGTAGGATTGTCACTCGTAATTCATATAAATGTTGAAAGTTTTTATAGACTTCCAAGCGTTGCAATATTTTTTCAGTGATGAGATGGAGGTGTTCGATGGGAAAGCTGAAAAGGATGGTATTGAGAATCTTTAGATCATTTTCATACCATGTATCTTGTTTTTCAATTTTCTCCCAAAGTTTTTTGACAGTCTGTTTCACTTGGTCTGACAGTTGCTCTGTAACATGTTGACGGATATGAATGACAACTTCCAACATATCCCTGATTTCTTCTATGGGCAGGTCGTGGTGGGTTTTGAGATAGTCTTGGCATTTTTGAAATAGTTTTTCGAGTTCACTAGTCCCCAGGATTGAGCTCATATTGAGATAGGTTTGCATGATTTCTGTTCGTTGGCTCGGTTGATAGAGGTGGCAGATATAGTCAAACTCTTCAAAACTCATATTGATTTGCCGGAGAAGAAACTCCATATTTTCATATTTGGGAGTTACCTTGCCACTTTCAATCTTTGATAGGCTAGTTCTTGAAAGGACATCTCCGCAGACCTCTTCTTGTGTTAAGCCTTTTGACTCACGTATTTCTTTATAGACCTTTCCGAAATCATAACGCATGATTTACTCCTTTTCGTGAAAAAAGTTAACAAATAATAAAATCCTATTAAAAATATTGTATCATAGTAATATAAAAAGTAGAAAAGAAAACTAAAATAAGCTTGGTGTAATTTTAAAATGGGCTTAACAGTACTATGATGTAGCTAGAAAAGAGGTGGAAAAATGTTTAAAAATAAGGAGCTTTTTCGAGTAGTCATGATATTTGTGATAGGAACTATCCTCATTTTAATGACACCAGTCTTATTTAAAGTTGTTATGGAACTATTTTCAAAATAAATAGGGCTCTGCTTTAGGCGGAGTCGTGAATCAGGAGGTTAAGTGATGAACTACAATTTAAAATATCTTTTATCAGGAATATTTATCATAGTCTTTATAGGTTTCCTAGTCTGGATGCGTTATTTTAATCAGAAGAAGGAAGAAGAGCATTCGGATGTGTCTTTTGAAGCAAGGTTAGATAGTGAGGTCAAGACCTTATATAAACAACTAGGATTGGGTGAGGAGCCTCATTATTTCTTAGCCTATCGCTACCTACATCCCTGGTTTAATTTGGCGATTTTACCACCAACAGTTGAAATTTTCTTAACTAAAATAGCGCTGGTGATGGTGACTCCAGATGAACTACTGATAAGAAATCTTGGGAATGGGATGACTTTCACAAGTGAGCACCATCGTGATTTGCGACAAGGACTTATCCGCATTCCAAAATCAGAGATGAAAGAATTTGAGATTCGCAACTGGAAAAGAGTTTTTATATTTGGCGATTTTTTGACAATTAAAACAAGCCAACATAGCTATTATTTGCAGGTTAGAGATGATGGACTTCAAAAAGGAAGTCTTTCAACCAAACATTTCTCAGACTTGAAACGACAAGATTTTCTAGGATTATTGACAGATAAAAGAACATTCTGATTGACAATTGCCCAAAAAACTAACCTCTAAATATTCAAAAGCCACGCAGTGTTTGCATCCTTGAACACAATTAAGCTGAGAGAATCACTGTGTGGCTTTATTGGAAAGTTAGTTTTTTCCCAGTTTCGTCTCTTCACGGGAGGTATCTCTATGAAAAAAATCAGTCATCTTTGTATGCTCTTGCTCTTACTGTGTACTACGTTTTTTGTCCTGAATGTAAATGTTACACGAGAAATAGTGCGGATTCAGGAGATGGGCAAGACAACTTATTCATTTGACTTGTACTTGAAAGATGTCACTAAACCGACAGAAACGATTCTCCAGTTTTTTGAAGAGGTTGCAAGTCAAGACAAGGTCTCTATTATCAAAGTAGATAATGGCGATGAGGCCGTCAAGGCTGGTGTTTTTAATAAGGAAACCTTCCCCTATCAGGAGTTCGGTCTGACTTCTCTTGATTTTTCAAAGAACGAAAAGGGGGTCTACAGCAACCAGGATCTTCCCAATAATCTAGGCACTATTCCCACCTTTTTGAAGGTGAAACTCATTCGACTCCAGACCTTCCAATCCTATATTGAGGATAAATCCCATACTGTAAATGGGCGCTATATGATTACCTCCAGCAAAGAGATAGATCGTGATACCATTCTACAAAAGTGGAGTGATTTTTTCCAGATAGATAAGACGATTTTATTAGAACCCACTTACCGAAGTCAGGTTGGAGTGTTAAATCAAGCTTTGTTACTATCTATCATTATCTTTATCTTGGCAATCTTGCTTGTGATTTTAATGACAGTTTATCAGCCGATGATGGAGATGAAACGAGTGGGGGTTCAAAAGTTACTTGGTTTTCAAAGCAGGGCGATTTTAGCTGGTTTTGTAAAAACTAATTTTTATCTTCTCTTGGGTGGAAGTCTTATCATTGACTTGGGACTATTTTTAATGCTGGATTATAGGCCGAAACTTTTGTTTCCAAGTTTACTCTTATCCCAATTTCTGCTTTTACAGTTGTATTTGTTCATCAGTTGGCTGACCTACCTGATGATTCAGAAAATGACAGTCAGCTCCATGTTGAAAGGTTTTTCATCTGTCAAACTTGGTCTCATCTTCAATTATGTGATGAAAATAGGGACAACTATTTTACTGACGGCCTTACTGATTGGGGTGGGCAAAAGTCTAGAACAAGAAAACAAAGAACTTGCTTATCAGCAACAGTGGGTAAGCCAAGGCAATTACTTGACCTTAGAAACCTTCCAACTCAATGATAACCTGTGGCAAGAAGAGCTAGCAGGTTCAGGGAAATCTACAGATTATTTCTACCAATTTTATCAAGACTTGCTAGCAAAAACACAAGTAAACTATGTGCGAGGTGCGAGTCTTCCTATCAAACCAGTCATCAAAGCAGAACAAGTGCAGCAGTACCAACTGCCTGATGAGGTAGATGTTTACTATGCTAATAGCAATTTTCTAAAGAGCAAGGGATTCAAGTTACCAGATACCGGCACTAAAAAAGTTATTTTGATGCCAGCCAGTGATAAAGGACAAGAAGGCAAGAATCAGTTCTTGGGAAAATCCATCGCCTATCTTTCTATGAGGTATGAAGATCAACAAAAGAAAACAATAGAAGATATGGATGTGGAAATTGCCTACTATGAAGGAGATTGGTCTTTCTTCCCTTATAATAATGAGCGAAAGGAAAATCTCCACAATCCAATCATTAGTCTGGTGAATGATCAAGACATGATGTGGGAAGAAAAGACTCGCTTGTCAACGACAGGTTTAAACAACCCGATGAAAGTTGAAAATACAGAACAAAATCAAAAAGTGATTACAGAGTTAGTCGATAACTTATCTGATGGTAGCTATTTAAAATTTTCATCGATTCAAGCAATTCAAGAGGAGCTAGTCGATACCTATCGGGATTCTGTTCGTAATTTTAACGTTCTTTTTGCCTTATTTGCTCTTCTCAGTATGATTGTCTCCTACTTTTTACTCGTTACCACTTTCTTGTTGAAGCGCAGGGATATCATTACCAAGAAGTTTATGGGGTGGAAACTGGTCGATCGCTACCGAGCTCTCTTAGTTCTGCTCTTGCTGGGCTATAGTCTCCCCCTTCTAGTCTTGATTTTCTTTGCCCATGCGTTCTTGCCACTTCTGCTGTTTGCAGGCTTTACATGTCTGGATATACTATTTGTGCTAGTTTTGGCTTCTAGGATGGAGAAAAGAAGTCTAGTAGAGTTATTGAAAGGGGGCATCTTATGATTGAGTTGAAAAATATTACGAAAACCATTGGGAGAAAAGTGATTTTGGATAACTTGTCTCTCAGGATTGATCAGGGGGATTTGGTAGCCATTGTTGGTAAGAGTGGTAGTGGTAAGTCGACCTTGTTAAATTTATTAGGTTTGATAGATAGTGATTACAGCGGACGGTATGAGATTTTTGGTCAGACAAATCTAGCGGTCAATTCTGCCAAGTCGCAAATAATAATCCGTGAACACATCTCTTATCTATTTCAAAATTTTGCTCTGATTGATGATGAAACGGTCGAGTACAATCTTATGCTGGCGCTGAAATATGTGAAATTGTCTAAGAAAGACAAGCTCAAAAAGGTGGAAGAGATTTTAGAGAGAGTAGGTTTGTCAGCTACTTTGCATCAAAAGGTCTCCGAGTTGTCTGGTGGCGAACAACAACGAATTGCAGTTGCTAGAGCCATCTTAAAACCAAGCCAGCTGATTTTAGCCGATGAACCAACAGGTTCTCTGGATCCTGAAAATAGAGATTTGGTCTTGAAGTTTCTCTTAGAGATGAATCGAGAAGGGAAAACAGTCATTATTGTGACCCACGATGCTTATGTAGCCCAACAATGTCATCGGATCATTGAATTGGGCGAGGGGAAATGAGTCCGTTTAGCTCCTTTTGACTGACTGAATACTCATATTTCCAGAGAGAAATAGCATAAATACGCCTAGGAATGACATTTTTATGTAGTATTTCTAGGTTTTTTTGTTTCAAATTGAAAAATTTTTCAATTTCGACTTGACAAATGATGAGGATAAGAGTATTGTTTATACAACCAAAAAGAATAAACATAAAGGAGGCTTTGTTATGAATAAGATGAAGAAGGTGTTGATGACGATGTTTGGTTTAGTGATGCTCCCCCTACTATTTGCTTGTAGTAACAATCAATCGGCTGGAATTGAAGCCATCAAGTCCAAAGGAAAATTGGTTGTAGCCCTCAATCCAGATTTTGCTCCATTTGAATACCAAAAAGTGGTTGATGGGAAAAATCAGATTGTGGGTTCAGACATCGAATTAGCCAAGGCTATCGCAACAGAACTAGGTGTCGAATTGGAACTATCACCCATGAGTTTTGACAATGTACTGGCTAGTGTTCAATCAGGAAAAGCCGATCTTGCCATATCTGGTGTTTCTAAGACAGATGAACGAAGCAAGGTGTTCGATTTTTCAACTCCCTACTATACTTCAAAAAATAAGCTCATTGTCAAAAAATCTGATTTAGCCACTTATCAGTCTGTCAAAGACTTAGCGCAGAAAAAGGTCGGAGCGCAGAAAGGTTCGATTCAAGAGACGATGGCGAAAGACTTGCTACAAAATTCATCCCTCGTATCTCTGCCTAAAAATGGGAATTTAATTACAGATTTAAAATCAGGGCAAGTGGATGCCGTTATCTTTGAAGAACCTGTTGCCAAGGGATTTGTGGAAAATAATCCTGATTTAGCAATCGCAGACCTCAATTTTGAAAAAGAGCAAGATGATTCTTATGCGGTCGCCATGAAAAAAGATAGCAAGGAATTGAAAGAGGCGGTCGATAAAACCATTCAAAAGTTGAAGGAGTCTGGGGAATTAGACAAACTCATTGAGGATGCCTTTAAAGCGTCCATTGAAAAATAGAAAGAAGGAAAAGAACATGAGTAAAGAAAAAGTAATTTTGGCCTATTCTGGCGGTTTGGACACATCAGTTGCTATTACCTGGCTAAAGAAAGACTATGAAGTTGTTGCAGTTTGTATGGATGTGGGTGAAGGGAAAGACTTGGATTTCATCCATGATAAGGCTCTTAAGGTTGGGGCAGTCGAATCTTATGTCATTGATGTTAAGGACGAATTTGCTACAGATTATGTGCTAGTGGCTCTTCAGTCACATGCCTATTATGAACAAAAGTACCCCTTGGTATCTGCCTTGAGCCGCCCTCTTATTTCTAAAAAATTGGTTGAAATAGCGCATCAGACAGGAGCTACTACAATTGCTCATGGTTGTACAGGTAAGGGGAATGACCAAGTACGTTTTGAAGTATCGATTGCAGCCTTGGATCCCAATTTAAAAGTGATTGCGCCAGTTCGTGAATGGAAATGGTCTCGGGAGGAAGAAATTCATTATGCCAAGGAAAATGGGGTACCTGTTCCTGCTGACCTTGACAATCCCTACTCTGTTGACCAAAATCTTTGGGGACGTGCCAATGAGTGTGGTATTTTGGAAAATCCATGGAATCAGGCTCCAGAAGAAGCCTTTGGCATCACATCTTCTCCAGAGGAAGCTCCAGACACGCCAGAATACATTGAGATTGAGTTTAGTGAAGGCGTTCCAGTTTCCCTCAATGGAGAAGGGCTAAAATTGGCAGATTTGATTCAAAAACTCAATGAAATAGCTGGGAAACATGGGGTTGGACGGATTGACCACGTGGAAAATCGCTTGGTGGGGATTAAATCAAGAGAAATCTATGAGTGCCCAGGGGCAGTGACCCTGCTGACAGCTCATAAGGAAATTGAGGATTTGACGCTTGTGAGAGAAGTGGCTCATTTTAAACCAATTATAGAAAATGAATTATCAAATCTCATTTATAATGCTTTGTGGTTTAGTCCGGCTACACAAGCCTTGATTGCTTATATTAAAGAGACTCAAAAAGTTGTTAATGGGACTGCAAAAGTTAAACTGTATAAGGGAAGCGCTCAGGTCGTGGCTCGGAAATCACCAAATTCACTTTACGATGAAAATTTGGCGACATATACTAGCGCAGATACCTTTGACCAAGATGCGGCTGTTGGCTTTATTAAGTTGTGGGGGCTTCCAACCAAGGTTCATTCTGAGGTTCAAAAAAGCGCCAAATAGGGCGATTGACTAGAGAGGTGGATGTGATATGGCTAAGAATACAAAATTATGGGGTGGTCGCTTTGAAGGTACTGTCGAAGATTGGGTAGAGCGCTTTGGTGCGAGTATATCTTTTGACCAGAAATTAGCTAAATTTGATGTGATTGGTTCTTTAGCCCACGTTCAGATGTTGGGTCAGACGGGCATTTTGAGTTTGAAGGAGTCAGAAAAGATTCAAGAAGGCTTGAAAGAGCTCCTAGAAGAGCTAGAGGCAGGCCAACTTGACTTTGATATCGCAAACGAAGATATTCATATGAATATGGAAGTGTTGCTGACAGAAAAAATTGGTCCTCTTGCAGGGAAACTACATACAGCTCGTTCTCGAAATGACCAAGTTGCGACAGATATGCACTTGTATCTCAAGGAGCAACTAGGCCATGTCCTAGATAAACTGGCTCATCTCAGGGGTGTTTTATTAGATTTGGCGGAAAATCATGTGGAGACGATTATGCCGGGCTATACCCATCTGCAACATGCCCAGCCTATTAGTTTTGCCCACCACCTGATGGCTTACTACAATATGTTTCAAAGAGACAGTGAACGCTTTGAATTTAACCAGAAGCATACAGATCTATGCCCTCTAGGTGCGGCAGCTTTAGCAGGAACGACTTTCCCCATTGATCGCCAATTGTCTAGCGATTTGCTGGAGTTTAAGCAACCTTATACAAATTCTTTGGATGCTGTTAGTGACCGCGATTTTATCTTAGAATTTCTGTCAAATGCCAGCATACTCATGATGCATATGAGCCGTTTTTGCGAAGAAATGATCAATTGGTGTAGCTTTGAGTACCAATTCATTACCTTGTCAGATACGTTTACAACAGGTTCCTCTATTATGCCCCAAAAGAAAAATCCAGATATGGCTGAGTTGATTCGAGGAAAGACTGGTAGAGTTTATGGGAATCTGTTTGGACTGTTGACAGTCATGAAGTCCTTGCCCTTAGCTTATAATAAGGATTTGCAAGAGGATAAGGAAGGAATGTTTGATACGGTCGAAACGATTTTAAATTCCCTCGATGTATTGGCAGGTATGTTATCTAGCTTGCAGGTAAACAAGGAAAAAATGCAAGAGTCTACAGAGAAGGACTTTTCAAATGCGACTGAGTTGGCAGATTATTTGGCAGGGAAAGGCTTGCCATTTAGAGAAGCTCATGAGGTTGTGGGAAGATTAGTGCTAGACTCTATCAAGTCTGCTAAAAATATTCAAGATTGGACTTTGGAGGAATTACAAACCTATCATTCCCTCATTGCAGAGGATATTTATGTCTACTTGCAACCTAAAACTGCTGTTCAAAGACGAAATTCCTTGGGAGGTACAGGATTTGACCAAGTGAGATACCAGATTGCAGTTGCTAAGAAAGCGAATGAAGCTAGAAAGTGATAGATTGATAAGAGGTTAGTCGATTGACAGCCTCTTTCTTGTCTTCTCTAACCAAGCATGTTATAATGAATACTGCTCAAGCGACCTTCAATCGTTAAAGCACACACGACCTTCAATCGTGAATAAACGAATAGATGGGAGACTTACCATGAGTGATAACTCTAAAACACGTGTTGTCGTGGGGATGAGTGGTGGTGTTGATTCGTCGGTGACGGCTCTTTTGCTCAAGGAGCAGGGCTACGATGTTATCGGTATCTTCATGAAGAACTGGGATGACACAGATGAAAATGGCGTCTGTATGGCGACCGAAGATTACAAGGATGTAGCTGCGGTAGCAGACCAACTTGGCATTCCTTACTACTCTGTCAATTTTGAAAAAGAGTACTGGGACCGCGTTTTTGAGTATTTCCTAGCGGAATACCGTGCAGGGCGCACGCCAAATCCAGACGTTATGTGCAACAAGGAAATCAAGTTCAAGGCTTTTTTGGACTATGCCATGACCTTGGGAGCAGATTATGTAGCGACTGGGCATTATGCCCGAGTGGCGCGTGATGAGGATGGTACTGTTCACATGCTTCGTGGCGTGGACAATGGCAAGGATCAGACCTATTTCCTCAGCCAACTTTCACAAGAGCAATTACAAAAGACTATGTTTCCACTGGGACATTTGGAAAAACCTGAAGTTCGCAGACTCGCAGAAGAAGCAGGACTTGCGACTGCTAAGAAGAAAGACTCGACAGGGATTTGCTTTATCGGAGAAAAGAACTTTAAAAACTTCCTTAGCAACTACCTGCCAGCTCAGCCTGGTCGCATGATGACAGTGGATGGTCGCGATATGGGCGAGCATGCAGGACTTATGTATTATACAATCGGTCAGCGTGGTGGTCTGGGTATCGGTGGACAACACGGCGGTGACAATGCCCCTTGGTTCGTTGTCGGAAAAGACCTAAGCAAGAATATTCTCTATGTCGGACAAGGTTTCTACCATGATTCGCTCATGTCAACCAGCCTTGAGGCTAGTCAGGTTCACTTTACTCGTGACATGCCAGAGGAGTTTACGCTCGAATGTACGGCTAAATTCCGCTACCGTCAGCCTGATTCTAAGGTGACCGTCCATGTCAAAGGAGACAAGGCAGAGGTTATCTTTGCAGAACCGCAACGCGCCATCACACCAGGTCAGGCAGTTGTCTTTTACGACGGGGAAGAGTGTCTAGGTGGTGGTTTGATTGACAATGCTTACCGCGATGGACAAGTTTGTCAGTACATTTAGATTGACAAATTTTCTCAATTTGCTACAATAATAAAAGCAATAGAAATGATGGTCAAAGCTCATGGATGTTGCAGGCTTTTTTGTCCTGCACTTCTTTGGAGTTTTGACTGTTTTTGTGTCGTTTAGAGGAAAGGACAAGAATGATTCAACAAGACTTTCGGACAAAAACAGGAAATACAGTTTTTGGAGTTCGGGCGACAGCCTTGATTGTCCAAAATCGCAAGCTCCTAGTCACCAAAGATAAGGGCAAGTATTACACTATTGGCGGTGCCATCCAAGTTAACGAAAGAACGGAAGAAGCGGTAGTCCGTGAAGTGAGGGAAGAACTGGGTGTCGAAGCTCAAGCTGAGCAACTAGCTTTTGTTGTTGAAAATCGTTTTGAATAAGATGGTGTCTATTGGCACAACATCGAGTTTCATTATCTGGTGGACTTGCTTGAGGATGCCCCGTTGACCATGCAGGAAGATGAGAAAAGGCAGCCTTGTGAGTGGATTGATTTGGATCAGCTTAAGGGTATCAATCTAGTTCCAGCCTTTTTGAAAACAGCCCTGCCAGATTGGGACGGCCAACTAAGACACATTCATCTTGAGGAATAGGAGAGAAAATGATGGTTAAGCTTATTGCCCATGTACTTGTTCATAGTGGTGATGATTATTTGCTCATTCAGCGTTCGGAAATTAAAAGAGGACAACCCAATGTTTATCCAACTTACTGGGATATTCCTGGTGGCGGGGTTGAAAAGGGTGAACTTCCGCGAGATGGAGTTCTTAGAGAATGTATTGAAGAAGCGGGAGTTAGGCTAGATAGCAGTTTGCTCAAACTTCTTCACGAAGATAGTCAACTGGATACCTCTAAGGATATTGTCTTTACTCGCTTAGTTTATAAAGCAGAGTGGGTTGGGGAGAAGCCGATTATCAGATTAGATCCTGAAGAGCATACGCACTTTAAATGGGTTACTATGGCTCAAGCTCTAGAGGAGGAGAAGTTAGTTCCTTATTTGCGAGAAATTTTTGAAAGGTTAAGAAATGACTTATAATTTTACTGAAGAATACGATATTATTGTAATTGGTGCGGGACACGCTGGGGTCGAGGCTTCCTTAGCTGCTAGCCGTATGGGCTGTAAAGTCTTACTTGCGACTATCAACATTGAAATGCTGGCTTTCATGCCTTGTAACCCCTCTATCGGTGGTTCTGCCAAGGGGATCGTTGTGCGTGAAGTTGATGCCCTAGGTGGCGAGATGGCCAAAACCATTGACAAGACTTACATCCAGATGAAGATGCTCAACACAGGGAAGGGGCCAGCTGTCCGTGCCCTTCGTGCGCAGGCTGACAAGGAGCTTTACTCTAAGGAGATGCGCAAGACGGTTGAAAATCAAGAGAATCTGACCCTTCGTCAAACCATGATTGATGAGATTTTGGTGGAAGACGGCAAAGTTGTCGGTGTGCGTACAGCAACCCACCAAGAGTATGCTGCTAAGGCTGTTATCGTGACGACAGGGACGGCCCTCCGTGGGGAAATTATCATCGGAGACCTCAAGTACTCATCAGGTCCTAACCACAGCTTGGCTTCTATTAACCTTGCTGACAATCTCAAGGAACTGGGCCTCGAAATCGGTCGTTTCAAGACAGGAACCCCTCCACGTGTCAAGGCTTCTTCAATCAACTACGATGTGACCGAGATTCAGCCAGGAGACGAAGCGCCTAATCATTTCTCATACACTTCACGAGATGAGGATTATGTCAAAGACCAAGTGCCATGCTGGTTGACCTATACCAATGGTACCAGTCATGAGATTATCCAAAACAACCTCCATCGTGCGCCTATGTTTACAGGTGTGGTCAAGGGAGTGGGACCTCGTTACTGTCCGTCGATTGAAGACAAGATTGTGCGCTTTGCGGACAAGGAACGTCACCAACTCTTCCTTGAGCCAGAAGGGCGCAATACTGAGGAAGTCTATGTCCAAGGCCTCTCAACCAGTCTACCTGAGGATGTCCAGCGTGACCTGGTTCATTCTATCAAAGGTTTGGAAAATGCAGAGATGATGCGAACAGGTTATGCCATTGAGTATGATATGGTCTTGCCTCACCAGTTGCGTGCGACTCTGGAAACCAAGAAAATCTCAGGTCTTTTCACTGCTGGTCAGACAAATGGAACGTCAGGTTACGAAGAGGCTGCTGGGCAAGGGATTATCGCAGGTATTAATGCGGCTCTGAAAATCCAAGGCAAGCCTGAATTGATTTTGAAGCGCAGTGACGGTTATATCGGTGTGATGATTGACGATTTGGTGACCAAGGGAACCATTGAACCCTACCGTCTATTGACCAGTCGTGCTGAATACCGTCTCATTCTCCGTCATGACAATGCCGATATGCGTTTGACAGAGATGGGACGCGAGATTGGACTTGTGGACGATGAACGCTGGGCTCGCTTTGAAATCAAGAAAAATCAATTTGTCAATGAGATGAAGCGCCTAGACAGTATCAAACTTAAGCCAGTCAAGGAAACCAATGCCAAGGTTGAGGAGATGGGCTTCAAGCCGTTGACAGATGCAGTGACAGCCAAGGAATTCCTTCGCCGTCCAGAAGTTTCTTATCAAGATGTGGTGGCCTTTATCGGGCCAGCTGTAGAGAACTTGGATGACAAGATTATCGAATTGATTGAAACAGAAATCAAGTACGAAGGCTATATTTCAAAAGCCATGGATCAGGTTGCCAAGATGAAGCGCATGGAAGAAAAACGCATTCCAGCCAATATCGACTGGGATGACATTGATTCTATCGCAACCGAAGCCCGCCAGAAGTTCAAACTCATCAATCCAGAAACCATCGGCCAAGCCAGCCGTATTTCGGGAGTAAACCCAGCAGATATTTCTATTTTGATGGTGTATCTTGAAGGTAAAAATCGTAGTATTTCTAAAAATCAAGAAAAGAAAGCATAGAGAAAAACAGCTCCGTTTTCGGGGCTGTTTTCTTGCTTTATTCTTCGTCTGGTGTGAGGATCATCGGGATGATGATCGGTTCACGTTCTGTATTTTCATAAAGGAAGGGGCGAATAGCGTTGACAATGGCACCATTGACAGATTGCACGCTAGCATCCTTGTTTTTCAGTGCGATACGAATTGCATTGAAGAGGATGCGTTGGCTTTGGCGAATCAAGTCGCCAGACTCTCTCATGTAGACAAAGCCTCGGCTGAGGATGTCTGGACCAGATAGAATCATCTGCGATTTGAAGTCAACAGTTGCGACTGCCAGAACGACACCGTCTTCAGATAGATCGCGACGATCTTTTAGGACCGCAGCGCCGATTTCACCGATACGATTTCCATCTACATAGATATCTTGGGCGTTGAAATGACCTGCGATACGAGCTGAGTCAGCAGTAAGGGCAAGCACATCACCATTGCTCATGATAAAGATATTGTCCTTCTCAACACCAGTATCTACCGCCAGTCCAGCGTGGACTTTTTGCATGCGGTATTCACCGTGAACAGGCATGAAGTATTTTGGCTTAATCAAGCGGAGCATAAGTTTTTGCTCTTGCTGGCCACCGTGTCCAGATGTATGGATATTGTTAACCTTACCGTGGATAACTTCGACACCAGCTTCAGAAATGATGTTAATCAGCTTGTTGACGCTAGTAGTGTTTCCAGGGATCGGACTAGAAGAGAAGATAACAGTATCGCCGGGTTGGAGTTGCACCTGACGGTGGGTTCCGTTGGCGATACGAGAGAGGGCCGCCATAGGTTCACCCTGACTACCTGTACAGAGGATCAGAACTTCGCCTGCAGGGTAGTCTTTGATTTCATTTGGCTCGATAAAGGTTCCCTTAGGAGCTTTGATGTAGCCAAGATCGATTCCGTTGACAATGGCCTTTTCCATAGAGCGACCAAAGACCGCAATCTTGCGTCCAGTCTTAACAGCAGCTTCTGTTGCTTGCTGGAGACGGAAGATATTTGAGGCAAAGGATGCAAAGATGATACGTCCTTCAATGCCTTGGATAATCTTCATGATGGACTGGCCAACGACTTTTTCAGAGTTGGTAAAGGTTGGAATTTCTGCATTTGTCGAGTCAGACAGGAGACAGAGTACACCGTCTTCACCAAGAGCTGCCATACGGTGCAAATCTGCTGGTTCACCAACTGGTGTTAAGTCAAACTTGAAGTCACCCGTACAGACAATTTTCCCTTGAGGAGTATGAATGACAATCCCCAAAGGTTCTGGAATAGAGTGAGTCGTTCTAAAGAAAGTTGCCTTGAGATTTTTAAAGGTCAACTCAGTATTGTGGTTGATTTCGTAAAGTTTGGCGTTGCGCAAGAGGCCGTGTTCTTCGAGTTTCCCACGGATCAAAGCCAAGGCAAGCGGTCCAGCATAGATAGGGACATTTGCTTGCTTGAGCAGGAAAGGAATCCCACCGATGTGGTCCTCGTGTCCGTGTGTAATCAAGACAGCCTTGACGCGGTCGATATTGTCCACGATGTATGAGTAATCAGGAATGACGTAGTCGATACCCAGCAAATCATCTTCTGGGAATTTAATCCCAGCATCGACGATGATAATCTCGTCTTGGTATTCAATCCCGTATGTGTTTTTCCCGATTTCTCCCAGACCACCGATGGCAAAAACGCCGACTTCTTCAGGTTTAAGAGTGTAGGCCATATTAGAACTCCGTAATTTCGAAGGCGCCAGTTTCTTTTTCGTAATCTAGCAATTTGTCAGACAAGAGTTCGATATACTCGATATTGTACTCTGGGCGATTTTCTTCGACAAGTTGGCGAGCAGCGATACGGCCCTCAAGTTCTGAGTTAGCATCGATGTCTAGGTATAGTGCGCGTGTTGTTTCACGACGTGGGCTACGTTCTTTTGTTTCTTGATAAAAAACTTTGTAAATCATATAGTTCCTTTCTATTTACAGGTCAGCTTATTCCAAACTTTTAGCAGAGATTTGCTTGATTTCATTTCATTTTGTGTCTAGATTGACCTTGATTCGTTACAATTATTTCAATTATACCACAAAATGAAAAATTAGTAAAAGACGGAAACGAGAAAGTCACATAAGCACTCAAAGGTAAGCGTTTGCAAAAATAAAGAAAATATGTTATCTTGATAATGGAAGTGAAATTTATTGCTTGTCATAATTCCATATAGTTTTAAGTCAAGGAGGTTGCCCTATGTATAACTTATTTGCTTTTGCTATCGGAGCTCGCTTGGTGGCTTTTATTGTGTTTGTTGCTTGCGTTTACGCTGGGAATCTTCTATTTGCCAAACTGGAACGACGACAAACCAAGTTCTTGTGGAAAATTACCTTTGTGACTCTCTACTCGCTTTTTCTCCTCCTCGTAACCTATGTAGTTTGGTTTGTATTTTACTTTGGATTAAATGCTTAGATGTCCTGCTCATGCTGGGGCATTTTTGTTATGTGACTATTAGTCCGTCTCGCTCCGTTAGGTGCGAGACAAAACAACCACCC
>NZ_CAUQJA010000008.1:0-92421 GCF_963518475.1 uncultured Streptococcus sp.
CTGCTTTAGCAGCAGCCTTTTTCGCTACTACTGGATTGTCCCCTGCGATTGCTGTTGTACCTGCTTCTTTCGCTTTATCTAATTCTGCTTTTGTCGTTACATTAGCATCATTAATTGCTGTTAATGCTTTTTCTTTATCAGCATTTACTTTAGCAATTGCCGCTGCTTTTTCTTCATCAGTAGCGTTTGGCGTTGAGTTGATTGCTGCAATTTTCTCAGTTGCTGCGGTGTTTACTGCATCAATTGCTGGCTGTTTGTCTAGTTTTACTACTTCTGTTAGAGTTAACTTATCTGTAGAACCATCTTTATAAGTAACTACAATTTTATCGCCTTCTTTAGTTATAGATTTAATATATTGTGAAGCATTTTCTACTAATGATCCATTTTTATCTTTTAATCTTTCATCATCAGCAGTATTGTATTGAATCTTAATGTTATTTTTAATTTTTTCAAAATCATCATTTGATAAATTGTTAATGTCAGATACTGCTATTTTATTAGCTTCTTCTGTTTGTCCTTGAATATCATATTTCTGAGTTTGTTCACGAACTACTAGTTTGAACCATCCTTCTGGCACTTGGTCTACTGTCTTACCTGAATCACTATTACCATTAGGGTCAGAGAATGTTGCACCTTCTAAATCTTCTGCAACTAAGTATCTTGTCATTAAGTTACCTTTAAAGTTTGGTTGACCTGATACTGACACTGTTCCTGTAATCGTTACTTTTGCTGGATTAGTTTCAGTTGCTTCAATTCCTGTTTCATTTCTTTGGTAACCTGTTGTTAATCCATATTGATCTCTTATTCTACCGCCGGCAGCACCTGGAGCATCATTTCCTCTACCACCTTCAGCAATACGAATATCTTTAATTTTTCCGGAATCATCAGTTGCTGATAATTCTATATTTGTTTCTTCGCCTTTATAAACATAGATTTCTTTTGTAGCTGGATTAGAGAACGGGATAATTCCTTTCGGTCTTACATTTAAAACTTTACTTTTTTCAATTGTATCTACAGAACCATCTTTATATGTTACAACAAGCTTAGAAGGGTCAGTTGTCGATACTGCAACAGTATCAATTAATGAAGTAGGATTAGTAACTGCTGTACCTTTTAGACTTGCAAGTCGTTCGTCATCATTTGTTGAAGAATACTCTAATTTCAATCTTGACTTAATCGTTGCTAAATCTGTTGCTGTAATATTATCAATATCATTAACAGTTATACGTGTAGAATCAGTTAAATCCTTAATATCATACTTAGATGTTTGATCTTTAACGACAAACCGAATATATCCTGGTTTAGATTTTGCATCAGGATCAATATCTAAAGCATTAAAGTTACGATCTGCTGGCATTGAACTAAAGTTATCATTGTCATTAGCAACAACATAACTTGTCCATTGTTTACCCGCATCCAGATTGGTTTCACCTGTCATTGTAATGGTTGCTTCCTGTTTATTATCAGAAATTGTACCCTTACCAGTAACAACACCATTATCAATCTTACCTGTTGTGAATCCAAAAGCTTCAGTATTATTCCAGTTAACATCTCCAGGTCCACGCAAGTACATATCTTTTACAGTAGTATCATCATTCGCTGTGAATGTTAAATCCGTATTTTCACCCTTATAAACATAAACTTGTTTCTCTGCTTGGTTTGAATATGGCACTTTTACTGTAGGTATAGGATTATTGCGTAAAACACTCGTTAAAGCAACAGAATCTCTTGAGCCGTCTTTATAAGTAACAACAATCTGATCTGCTTGTTTCGTTACAGTGTCAATGTAGTTCGAAGCATTTTCTACTAATTTACCGTTTTTATCAAGCAATCTTGCATCGTCTGCTGTATTATAAGTAATTTTTATATTATTTTTAATTTTCTCAAAATCAGCTTGAGAAAGATTGTTTACATCGGCAACAGCAATCTTACCAGCTTCATTTGTTTGTACTTGAATATCATATTTTTGAGTTTGTTCACGAACCCATAACTTAAAGTAGCCTTCTGGTAGTGGATTCGCATTTTCCTGATTTCCACTAGGTTCTGAGAATACTGCCCCATCTAAATCTTCAGCGACTAGATAACGTGTCACTAACTTACCTGTATAAGTTGGTCGATTTGGCACTGATACTGTCCCTGTAATCGTTACCTTAGCAGGATTATCTTGTGTCGCTACAATTCCTTCAGTTTCATTTCTCTGAGATGAGAACGTTAGTCCATACTGATTATTTATTCTACCGCCAGCAGCCCCAGCAGCATCAATTCCTCTTGAACCCTCAGCTATACGAATGTCCTTAAGTTTTCCAGAATCATCTGTTGCTGATAATTCAATGTTTGTTTCTTCACCTTTATAAACATAAATATCTTTTGCAGTCGCATTAGAGAATGGAATATTCCCAACTGGTTTCTTATTCGTAACAGCTTCTGTACGGAAAGCATTATCTCGATCTAACGCTTTTCCATTACGTGAATCATTAGAACCTGTATTTTCAATTGAGTTAGAATCAGATTTTTTCTCTGTATTTTCTGCTTTTTTACCAACAGTTTCTTTACCATTTGTAGTATCTACTACTGGTGTTTCTTTTTTCTCTACAGGTTTATTTTGCAATTTTGAGCTTACTACAGTGACAAATTTGTTATAAGCTGCTTTTAGTTCATCTTGGCTAGTTGCAGAAGCAAGGACAGATTTGGCAGAAGCTAATTCAGAATTTAAAAGAGCGATGCTCTCCTCAGTCTTATTAGCGTATTTACCCGCTGAAATTTTCTCTTCAATTTCAGCGATATAGCTTTTCAATTGAGTCTTATCCAAAACAACTTCTTTAGTTGGAACATCAGCTGTTTTTGGTTCTTGGATTTCATCGGCTTGAACAGACACCGCTCCATTACCCAAAAACATGAAAAGTGCAGCAACTGCTACGCTAGCTGCTCCAAAACTGTATTTACGAATTGAGTAACGCGTGACTTTTTCACGGCGTAAACGTTCAGAACGACTCATAGATGGTTTATTTCCCATTATCTTCTCCTCGAAAATTTATTTAGTTTAGTATCCATACAAAATACTTGCTGTTACTAAGAACAGCATGCAATTCTAATATGATTACTTATACATACTATTTTACTGTATTTTTTATTTATATTCAACTGATTAGACTTAAATTTTTACAAAAAAAAAAAGTATTTCGCGAAAGTAGACAATTTTATGACATCTGCGCAATGTATTTTTATACATGTTATTGCAAGTTATTTGATAGATGGACCCATCGTTGGAATTAACCTATTTGTTGTAAAAAATAATACTATTAATCACAGCAAAACTCTCCGTTTGAAAGTTACTTATAAAAACATGTTTAGTTCAATTCAGACATATTAATTTTAGTATTGATTACACTACTAAATTCAGCTAACTAAAAAACTATCTACTTTCATATCTGCTAATTTCCCTGTCATTCTGACAGATAATGGTGAAGACTTTGCCAGGGTTGATGACATCGAAATGGATGTTCGAGGAGAGAGTAGACTCTTCTTTTGTGACCCTAATCGCTCTGACCAGAAAGGCAGAATTGAGAAAAATCACACGCTGATTCGAGATATTCTACCAAAGGGAACTTCTTTTGACAACTTAACTCAAGAGGACATCAATCTCGTTTGTTCGCATGTCAACAGTGTCAAACCCGCTGCTTTGAATGGAAAGTCAGCCCATGAACTCCTTGCTTTTACTTACGGAGAAGAGATTCCTAAGCTTCTTGGTATTTCGAAAATACCTGCAGAAGAAATCTGTCAGTCGTCTACATTACTCCAACATAAGTTCTAAAAATTAACCTTCAACCCCATTCAAACGTCTCACACTAACTTCCACCATAGCGGAACTTAATCTGAAACACTTTCAGATGAGGAGATTTTGTGCGCTCTTCCATGTTCTTTGAGTATTAAATTTCCACTTGATTCCCTGAACCAAGCCACTGTTTTCTAATTCAGCCATAATAGTTATGACCTCAACAATATCAACTTCCATTTCACGTATTAAAAATGAAATGACAATATAGCGTGGTGATTGTAATTCTGTTATTATTTTCCCTCCTGAAAATAAAAAAAGTCTGGGACAATAGTCTCAGACTCCTTTTTTCTTATAGTCTATTTCCGACATTAATCCGGTTAATGGCACGTTGCAAAGCAATCTTAGCACGACGTTCTTGGTCAATCAAGTGTTTGTCTTGTGCTTCTTCAATTTCACGCTCTGCTCGAAGTTTGGCACGTTCTGCACGACTGATATCGATATCTCGAGCACGTTCTGCAGAGTCAGCAACGATTGTGATGGTATCATTGGCAATTTCAATAACGCCTCCGTTTACTGCAATCCAGTTCACGTGTTCTTCATCATCAATACGTTTTACCTTTACTTCATCAACTGCTAAAACCGCAATCATATTTTCATGTCGTGGCAAGATCCCCATCTCACCATCCAGAGTTCGAACCGATACATAGCTGGCATGGTGATCATAGACGAGACCATCTGGTGTCACGATCTGGACAGTTAACTGAGCCATAGATCACCTCTTAAAATCCCATTTTTTCAGCTTTTGCAATTACATCTTCGATAGAACCTACACCACGGAAGGCATCTTCTGGCAAGTGGTCATGTTTACCATCAAGGATTTCCTTAAAGCCACGTACAGTTTCAGCAACTGGAACATAAGAACCAGGCTGACCAGTAAATTGTTCCGCAACGTTGAAGTTTTGTGACAAGAAGAACTGGATACGACGGGCACGAGCAACCAAAGTCTTTTCTTCATCAGAAAGCTCATCCATACCAAGGATAGCAATGATATCTTGCAACTCATGGTAACGTTGAAGGACACGTTTTACTTCAGCAGCAACTGCATAGTGCTCTTCTCCAACGATTTCAGGTGCCAAGGCACGTGAGCTTGAAGCAAGTGGATCAACGGCTGGGTAGATACCCAATTGTACCAACTTACGTTCCAAGTTGGTTGTTGAATCCAAGTGAGCGAAAGCTGTTGCTGGCGCTGGGTCAGTATAGTCATCCGCTGGCACATAGATAGCCTGGATAGAGGTTACAGACCCCTTCTTGGTTGATGTGATACGTTCTTGCAATTGACCCATTTCCGTAGCAAGTGTTGGTTGATAACCAACGGCTGATGGCATACGACCCAAAAGGGCAGATACTTCTGAACCAGCCTGAGTGAAACGGAAGATATTATCGATAAAGAGAAGCACGTCTTGGCCTTCTACATCACGGAAGTATTCAGCGATTGTCAAACCAGTAAGGGCAACACGCATACGTGCTCCAGGTGGCTCATTCATCTGACCAAATACCATGGCTGTTTTCTCGATAACGCCTGATTCTTTCATTTCCCAGTAAAGGTCGTTCCCTTCACGAGTACGTTCCCCAACACCGGTAAATACTGAAATACCACCGTGTTCTTGGGCAATGTTGTGAATCAATTCTTGAATTAAGACGGTTTTACCAACTCCGGCACCACCGAAAAGTCCAACTTTACCACCTTTAAGGTAAGGGGCAAGAAGGTCGATAACCTTAATCCCTGTTTCAAGGATTTCAGAAGAGGTAGACAACTCATCAAAAGTTGGAGCTTTTTTATGAATTGGCTGACGCTCTGCATCTTCTGTAAAAGGAGCTTCCAAGTCAATGGTATCTCCCAAAACATTGAAGACACGTCCCAAAGTTTCTTTACCTACTGGCACAGAGATTGGACGACCTGTGTCCAATACTTCCATTCCACGAGTCAAACCATCTGTTGATTCCATGGCGATAGTACGGACCATACCATCTCCCAACTCCAAGGCTACTTCAAGGACGATTTTTGTTTTTCTTTCGTCATTTTTGTAGACGACAAGTGCATTGTTAATCTCAGGAAGTTCTTCCCCTGCTGCAAACAAGACGTCTACAACGGGACCGATAACCTGAGCAATTTTACCTGAACTCATCTCCTTCTCCTATTCTATATAAGATACTGTCGGTTCCTAGTTCTACTAGGTCCTAAGTTCATTTTCATACGAGCTGAACTAAAGCCTATTCTAAGGCACTAGCTCCTGCTACGATTTCTGTAATTTCTTGTGTAATCGCCGCCTGTCTGGCACGGTTATACTGAATTGTCAAATCATTAATGACTTTCTTAGCATTATCTGTCGCTGTTTGCATGGCTGTCATACCCGCAGCATTTTCAGCTGTCTTAGCATCGATAATAGCACCATAAATCATACTTTCTGCAAACTGAGGCAACAACTGCTCCAAAATTTCTTCTCGGCTAGTTTCCAATTCAAAGGTCAAGCTGTAACTGTCATCCGCTTCATTTGGATCTAAGTCAACAATCGGAAGCATTTGTTCCACACGCATTTGACTGGTTAGCGTATTGACATGGTGGTTGTAGCAGACATAAAGCTCATCAAAGAGCTCATTTTGATACATTTCAACAGTTTTTGAAATAATCTTACGAACTTCATCAAAACTTGGTTGATCTGCCAAGCCACGTAGTTCATAAAGTGGTTGAATACCGCGAGCTTTAAAGAAATCAGCTCCCATTCCACCGATACAGATCATTTCAAATCCTTTACCATCTGGATGGTATTCTTCTTTTAACTCCATAACGGCTTTCAAAATAGAAGAATTATACCCTCCAACCAAACCGCGGTCTGAAGTAATGACGATATAGCCAGTCTTCTTAACTGGACGGCTAATCAACATCGGATTGGTTGAACTACCAGCTCCATTCCCATGAAGAATATCCGTCAAAAGTTTACGAACTTTCTGAGCATAAACTTGGAAGTTGCGAGCAGCTTCTTCAGAACGACCTAGCTTAGCAGCTGATACCATCTGCATGGCATTTGTGATTTGACTCGTATTTTTTGTTGAGGCGATTTTTGTTTTAATATCATTTAGAGATACTGCCATCTGACACCTCTATTCTTATTGGAAGCTGGTTTGATTGAGAAACTCTGTAATCGCAGCATCCAAGACTGCTTCTTCTGGCAAGTCTTTTGTATCACGAATGGTTTCCAAAATCTCTGGATGTTGAGCATCAAAGAAGGCATGGAACTCTTCCTCGAAACGAACAATATCATCTACTGGAACAGTATCCAAGAAACCATGTGTCAAAGCATAGAGAATGGTTACTTGTTTCTCAACAGGTAATGGTTTGTGAACAGGTTGTTTCAAGACTTCAACTGTACGACGTCCACGGTTCAACTTAGCCTGTGTTGCCGCATCCAAGTCAGAACCAAACTTAGTGAAGGCTTCCAACTCACGGTATGAAGCAAGGTCGATACGAAGTGTACCAGCAACCTTTTTCATGGCTTTGATTTGTGCAGAACCACCTACACGAGATACAGATGAACCCGCATCGATGGCTGGACGAATACCCGCATTGAAGAGACCATCACCAAGGAAGATTTGTCCATCAGTGATTGAAATCACGTTGGTTGCGATATAGGCAGAGATATCTCCTGCTTGTGTCTCGATAAATGGTAGGGCAGTAATTGATCCACCACCAAGTTCATCAGAAACTTTAGCTGAGCGCTCAAGCAAACGGCTGTGAAGGTAGAAAACATCCCCTGGGAAAGCTTCACGACCTGGAGGACGACGAAGCAAGAGTGACAGTTCACGATAAGCTACCGCTTGTTTTGATAAATCATCATAAACGATCAAAACATGCTTACCTTGGTACATAAATTCTTCCGCCATGGCAACCCCAGCATAAGGAGCTAGGAAAAGCAATGGAGATGGTTGTGAAGCAGAGGCTGTCACAACGATTGTGTAGTCCAAGGCACCGTACTGACGTAGTGTTTCTACTTGCGTACGAACTGTTGATTCTTTTTGTCCAATCGCTACGTAGATACAGATCATATCTTGACCTTTTTGGTTCAAGATTGTATCAATCGCAATGGTTGTTTTCCCTGTCTGACGGTCACCGATAATCAACTCACGTTGACCACGACCAATCGGTACAAGGGCGTCAATAGCTTTCAAACCAGTTTGCAATGGTTCTGATACAGACTTACGTTGCATAACACCAGGAGCTGGTGCTTCTACTGGACGAGTTTTATCAGTGTAGATTTCTCCAAGACCGTCAACTGGACGACCAAGCGGATCCACAACACGACCAATCAGACTTTCACCTACTGGGACTTCCATGATTTTCCCTGTACGGCGGATTGTATCGCCTTCACGGATATCTGTAAAGTCACCTAGGATGATAATACCAACGTCTGTTGACTCCAAGTTTTGAGCCATACCATAAGAGCCGTTTTCAAAAATCAACAACTCTCCACTCATGGCATTTTCAAGGCCGTGAGCACGCGCGATACCGTCCCCGATATAGGTTACAACACCTGTTTCAGTCACATCAAAATTGGGTTTGAAATTTTCAATTTGTTGCTTAATTAAAGCGCTGATTTCTTGTGCGTTAATTGCCAAAAGAACACCACTTTCTATTTCAAATTTTCTTTAACAACTTTAAGTTGTTGTTTAATACTCACATCAATTGTCTTGTGATTGGCAAAAATGACAAAACCACCAATAAGACTTTCATCGATTTGTTCTTTTACACTCCTTACTTTAAGAGACATTTTTTTCTCAATCAAAGGGAGCAAGCGGCTCTTCTGTTCATCAGTTAAAGGATGAGCTGAAGTAATCGTCACTTCAAATCGATTTGTTTCTTTTTCAAGTCGGTTCAAGCAATCTACAAGAATATCATAAAAAAGATTTGCTCTGTGATTGTAGATAAGAACCTGGATAAAGTTTTGCAATAAAGGTGACACTGAATCTTGGAAGAAAGTAATTGTTTTTTCCTTGTCAGACTCGTCTACTGCCACTTTTTTTAAAAAAGAAGGAAAGGCTGTTTCTTCAGCAACTTGCTTGATTTGAGCTAAGTCTGAAAAGATACGGTCTTCTTCTCCTTTTTCTATAACCAATTGGACAAAAGGCATGCTGTATTTTTCAATTACCTTTACTGTTTTCTTGTCCATTAAGCTTCTCCTAACTGATCGATATACTGATCAATAAGTTCTTTATGGGCATGACCGTCAAGGTTTTGTGAGATGATTTTACCAGCCAAGCTGATTGTCAAATCTGCTACCTCACCCTTAACGCTTTGTAAAGCTTCAGCTTTATTTTGAGCAATTTCTTGGTTCGCTTTTTCTTTCAAGCGTCCTGCTTCTAGCTTAGCATCTGCTAAAATACTAGCTTTACTTTTCTCAGCTGTTTCTTTCGCATTCTCGATGATTGTCTTAGCTTCTTTACGGCTACCAGCCAATTCATCTTCGCGTTTTTGAGCCAATACTTCTGCTTTTTGACGTGCTTGTTCAGCTCCGTCAATATCTGCTGCAATTTTTTCTGCTCTTTGTTCGAAAATGCTAGCCAAATTTGACCAAGCATATTTCTTAACCAAGACTAGCAAGAGAATAAAGGAACCAGCGATTAGTATAAAATCACCAAGTAATTCACCTACTGTTACATTCATAAACTACTCCTTTCTATTCTTCATCATTAATTTTATTTCCTAGGTACATTGAAGATAACAATGTAAATACATATGCTTGTACACAAGAAATAAAAACAGAAAATGCAGTCCAGATTAGATTTGTTCCAAAAGCAATAGGATACCAATAGAAGGCCTGATGAGAAAGTAGGACTAACATACTTGCCATCACTTCCCCTGCAAAGATATTACCAAAGACCCGCAATGCAAGTGAAAGGAGATTGGTAACTTCTTCCAAGAGATTCATTGGTGTCATAAAACCTGGTGTTACAAATGCTTTTAAATACTTTTTGATTCCACGACGACGAATTCCTTCTACGTGAGTCATTAAGATAATTGTAAAAGACAAGACCAAGTCAAATGACAAATTTGCTGTTGGTGAGGTCCAAAGATTTACACCATCTGTAGTCTGAATTCTAGCCATTAAGCCAATATTATTTGCAATGGCCATAAATAGGAATAAACAGAAATAAAAGAGAGAATAATCCTTTATCATTGGACCAAGGTTTGATTTTGTAAATCCAACAACAAAATCAAATAAATACTCTAATACATTTTGTTTTCCTGTGGGTCTCAAAGTCATATTTCGAGTTGCCCAATAAATAAAGCCAAAAATAAGTGCTACAGTCAACAAAGTCAAAACTACTATGGTTAAATTAAAGGTAACAGGACCAATATTGATGGTTGGATTAATACTTTCTTCCATCTAAAATCCTCCCTTTTTCAATTTATACTTCTTTTATTTGATGATAAATGAAAAGACAAGAGTAACGAAGAAAGTACCTTCAATAAAGGCAACCCCTAGGATCATCAAACTACGTAGTTCTGAGATGATATCTGGTTGGCGAGCAACTGATTTCAACAAACCGTTCATCAACATACCTTCACCAAGAGATACACCCATACAGGCAAGACATAGACCGAAAAATGTTAAATTCATGACGAATTCTCCTTTTAATTAAAATTTACTTACTTAGTTTAGTCCTAAAAATTGGATTTGTCAACTTTTTACTAACATTGAAAGCGTTTAATGAAAATTATTTACAATTTTACTATTTTTAAGTCTATTATATAGAAAATTTTGGAAAAAACTTGTAATAAATCCGTCTATTATCTAGGTCTTTCTGAAAAATAATGAAAAAATCCGAGATGAAATCTCGGATGGAAATTAATATATTTTTTTAACCTAATGTTCTTTTAGTAAATAGGATTAAAGGGAAAGCAACTAGAAAGCTTTCGTCCCCTACATATTTATTAAGCACGAACTGTGACGCTGGTTCCATCTTCCTTATAAAGATTGATGAGACCTTCTTTGAGAGCTCGAACCATATCTCCAGCTTGAACAGGTTGTGGAACCTTGATAGTCAATAGTTCCATTGGATTTGGAGCGCGATCGATCTTATTTCCTTTAGCATCATGCAAATCTTCGATATAAGTCTCAAAATGACGGAAACCTGGGCCATAAAACTCAACTTGGTCCCCTTCGTTAATGACGTTCCGTTGGCGAATGGTTGCTGTTTGTGTCGCATCATCGTAAGAAACCACTTCAGCGACAAACTTATACTCAGGAATTTTACGACGAGCACCAAACAACTGCTCATTTTCAGATGGTGTACCATAGTAGAAACCTGTTGCTAATTCACGTTGGGCAACCTTCCACATTTCATCAATCAAGTCCTGCTTGATAGCTTCAAACTTCTCTGGACTTTCTAGATAAGCATCAACAGCTGCCTTGTAGCAGTTTGTTACTGTTGATACGTAGTGAATAGACTTCATACGTCCTTCAATCTTGAGACTGTCCACACCGTTTTCAATCATATCTGGGATATGGTCAATCATGGACATATCAACGGCTGACATTGAAAATTCTTCAGGAATTTCACCTTTAAGACTCTTACGTTCCTTCCCAAATGGCATATCGTAAAGGTCGTACTTCCAACGACAAGACTGAGAGCAACCACCACGGTTAGCATCACGCATACTCATGTGGTTTGAAAGAGTACAACGACCAGAGTAAGAAATACACATGGCTCCATGAACAAAGGCTTCAATCTCAACATCTGTACGTTTGCGAATTTCTGCCAATTCTTCCATTGAAACCTCACGCGCCAAAACGACACGAGTTAAACCTAGTTCTTTCCAGAACTCAAGTGTTTCATAGTTAGTCGCACTTGCTTGGGTAGAGAGGTGGATTTCAAGACCAGGCGCTTCAGTCGCTGCAATCATAATCAAGGCTGGGTCAGACACGATAACTGCCGCGATTCCGATATCACGTAGTTTACGGAACCACTCACCAGCACCAGCCTCATTTCCTTCGTGCATAACCATATTGGCAGCCACATAAACCTTAGCACCATACTTGGCCGCAAACTGGACACCTTCTTCCATCTGTTCGAAAGTAAAGTTTCCGGCACGGCTACGAAGGCCATAGGCCTGACCACCGATAAAGACAGCATCTGCTCCATATTGAACAGCTACCTTTAGCTTCTCTAAAGTCCCTGCAGGTGATAAAACCTCTGGACGTTTTAATGTTTTTGTCATGTTTTCTCCTATTTGCAATATAAAAGTTTGACGTTTTTCCTTCTCATTTTATAGTAAATAAGCCATAAAATCAAGCCTAGACAGATTGTTTTGACAATTCTAATCTTTTAAACTTTGTATAATAATTGTTAAACTATCGAATATAAACCAATTTTAACAAGTAGCCAAAAAGTCTAGAAAAGTAAAAACCAGTATCCAATGATACTGGCTCATTAAACTACATAAATTAGTCCTTAGATGACTATTCCCACTCAACTGTTGCAGGTGGTTTACTTGTAATATCGTAGACGATCCGGTTAACGTGGTCCACTTCGTTTACGATACGTACAGAAATCTTTTGAAGAACATCCCAAGGAATTTTGGCAAAGTCAGCTGTCATACCATCGATAGAAGTGATTGCACGAATGGCGATGGTGTAATCATAAGTACGACCATCACCCATAACACCGACTGAACGAACGCCTGTGTTGACAGTGAAGTATTGCCAGATATCGCGGTCAAGACCAGCTTTAGCGATTTCTTCACGGAGGATAGCGTCTGATTCACGAACTGTTTCTAGCTTTTCTTCAGTGATTTCACCCACAACACGGATAGCAAGTCCTGGTCCTGGGAATGGTTGGCGCCATACGATATGGTCTGGCATACCAAGCTCTGTACCAAGAGCACGAACCTCGTCTTTATAAAGAGTGTTCAATGGTTCAATCAATTCAAACTGCATGTCTTCTGGAAGACCACCCACGTTGTGGTGTGACTTAATAGTTTGAGCTGTATCTGTACCAGACTCGATCACGTCTGTGTAAAGCGTACCTTGAGCAAGGAATTTCACATCTTTGAGCTTGCTTGCTTCGTCATCGAATACATACACAAACTCGTTACCGATGATTTTACGTTTTTGTTCAGGGTCAGAAACTCCTGCAAGTTTATCAAGGAAACGTTTAGCAGCGTCTGCTTTGACGATATTCAAACCAAACTTACCACCAAGCATTTCCATAACTTGGTCCGCTTCTCCTTTACGAAGAAGACCGTGGTCTACGAAGATACAGATCAATTGATCGCCAATAGCCTTTTGGAGAAGAACTCCAACAACTGAAGAGTCAACACCACCTGATAGACCAAGAAGGACACGTTTATCACCGACGGTTTCACGAATTTTTTGGATCTGCATATCAATGAAGTTATCCATTGACCAGTCGCCTTTAGCCTTACAAATGTTAAGGGCAAAGTTACGAAGGATATCATTTCCGTATACAGAATGACGAACTTCTGGGTGGAATTGGATACCGTAAATGTGTTTATCTGGGTTTTCAATGGCTGCGTATGGGCAATCAGCAGATGTACCTGTTCGAACAAAGTCAGCAGGAATCTCAGTAACCGCATCACCATGGCTCATCAATACAGTCTGTTCATCAGGTGTTGATTCAAAAAGAGCTGATGGTGTATGAGTAAGAGTTGATTGACCGTATTCACGATTTCCAGCATCACCTGCAGGAACAACTTTTCCTCCAAGTTTATGGGTCAATAACTGCATACCATAACAGATTCCCAAAATAGGAATTCCGAGTTCGAAGATTTCTGGATCAATATCAAATGAACCATCTTCGTATACAGAGTTTGGACCACCTGATAGGATAATTCCTACAGGATTGATTTCACGAACTTCAGCAGCTGAAATTTTATGGCTCTTTAGTTCTGAAAAAACACCAATCTCACGGATACGGCGTGAAATCAGCTGGTTGTATTGGCTACCATAGTCCAATACGATGATTTTTTCTACATCTTGCAAATCAGTTGAAATGTTGCTCATCTTTTTCCTTTCTCAAAAGAAATATCTTTTTTCAATATTCTATCACAAATAAGGGCGAATTACCAACTAAACAAGGCGAAGTTTGACTTTTTCTAGTTTATTGGGGTACAATAGAGAAAAGATAGAAATGAAGTGAAAAATATGCTACCCGCTTATATGAAAATCCATGATCAGATTAAAAAGGATATTGACGAACATCGTTGGGCCATTGGCGAGAGGCTTCCCAGTGAACGAGATTTAGCAGAGCAGTTTGCAGTCAGTCGCATGACCCTCCGCCAAGCTGTATCTCTATTAGTTGAAGAAGGTGTCTTAGAGCGTCGTGTAGGAAGCGGCACCTTTGTTTCCAGTACTCGAGTACAAGAAAAGATGCGAGGGACAACCAGTTTTACTGAAATTGTTAAGTCCCAAGGTAAAGTTCCCTCTAGCCAGCTCATTTCCTACAGAAAAACTATTCCCAATGAGCAGGAAGTTGCCAAGTTAGGAATTTCTCCAACGGAGAATATTATCCGAATGGAACGTGTTCGCTATGCCGACCAAGTTCCTCTGGTTTATGAAGTTGCTTCTATTCCTGAAAAATTCATTAAGGACTTTAAAAAAGAAGAAATCACTAGTCATTTCTTCCAGACTCTACAAAAACACGGCTACCGCATTGGCAAATCACAGCAGACCATCTATGCTCGCCTTGCTAAAGAAAAGATTGCCCACTATTTGGAAGTTGAAAAAGGACATGCTATTCTTGGTTTAACTCAGGTTTCCTACCTAGAAGATGGTACTGCTTTTGAATACGTAAAAAGTCAGTATGTAGGCGAACGCTTTGAATTTTATCTTGAAAATAATTAGATTACTATGCAAAAACTCTCTGTCACGGACAAAGAGTCTTTTTTATTTCTCTAAGAGTAAATCTTTCAAAGAAATCAGAGTTACAGCAAACAATATCATTGCCATACCAAGAAAATCAATGGGATAAAATTGTTCATTCATGATTAGGAAGGCAAAGAAAACCGCCGAAATTGGCTCAATTGAAGCCAACAAGCTTGACTTAACCGGTCCAATCAAACTGGCTCCCTTTAAGAAGGCTGTATAGGCAAAGACAGTCCCGATAAGGATAATACCCGCAAATGCAAGGAGAAAATCAAGACTAGTTGGGATAGCAGTCTGTAGAACTCCTGTAAAAGGAAGGGCGACCAAACCTGCTATGACCATTCCCACACCAATAACCAAACTGCTCCCCCACTTCTTAATCAAGGCTATGGGCAAAATGATATAAAGTGCATAAGTTAGTGCAGAAAATAGCCCCCAGAACAGGCCTGCAGGTGTCATGGATAACTGGTCCAACTGCCCATGAGTTGCAATCAGAAAGGTCCCTCCTATGGCTAATATGATAGAAACAATCTCTCCCAGTGTTGGCGCCACCTTATCCTTGATACAGCTATAAATTAAAATTCCGACAGGACAAACATACTGAAGCACAGTCGCCGTTCCTGCATTGGTCTCCTGAATAGCAGTTAGATAGGCGAATTGGTTGAGGAAGAGACCAATTAGAGCAAAAATGAGAAGAGACAGCAAACCCTTTCTATCCTTTAAAAAGGCCAGCATTTTATCCTTTGCAGTAGCATAAGCTAAGAGCATGAGAATTCCACCAGCGATTAAAAGACGTAAGTTGGTCAAAATCAGAGCCGAAATTCCGTGTGCCATCAGGTATTGGCCACTCGTTCCTGACAAGCCCCAAGTAATTCCAGCCACAACTGTTAATAGAGTCCCTTTTAAACTGTTTGACATGTCTCTCCTTACTCTTCTTTGCGAATCAAGTCCATCACTTGATTACGGTCTACAATCCATTGAGCCCTCTCATCCTTTTCATAGGTACGATTCGATAGGAAAATGGCCGCTTCTTGCTTCTGACGATTCCACATGATAAAGGTACCTGTATAGCCCGTATGGTCTAGCCAATCTCCTTCCAAATTCCATGCCAAAGAACGTTCCTTGTCATCCAAAGGAGAAAAATTTTGACTCAAATCTCTTGCAAAATCATCTGCTAAATAGTGTTCTAAAAAGATTTGTAAATCCTTTACAGTCGAAAACAAACCAGCACTACCAGCATGTCTGCCCAGGAGACGAGCCTTTGGATCATGAACCATACCGGCTTCCACACCTCTGACGGTTGGAACAGCACGCTCAACAGGGCCAAATTGGGTTTCCGTCATTCCCCAAGGATTCCAAACTTGTTCTTGTAAAATCACATCCAAGTCTTGATTAAAGATTCTTTCCAAAATAAAACCCAACAGCAAAAAATGGACATCCGAATAAAGAAAGGCTGGCTGATTTCGTCTATTGAGATGAAACATAGCTTCCTTTAATTCTGAATCTGTTAAAAGATCACGATTGGGAATAAACGGATCAAGGTCTGTAGCGTGAGTTAAGAGCTGACGAATAGTAATATCTGGATAATCACTTTCAGATAAAAAATCGTTTACTGGTCTGTCAATATCTAATTGACCTCTTTCCCACAAGAAGGTGAAAACAGTACCTACCCCAACAACCTTGCTGACACTGGCTAGGTCATAAACTAGTCCTGCCTCAGTCTGCAAGCCATGCTCTGGATCACTCTGGCCTAAATAGAACTCCGTCCATTGATTGTCCTTAAAATACGCAAAAGAGGCTCCGGGATAAATCCCTGCCTCGATTTGTTCTTCTATTTTTTTAATAACCTTGGTCCACTTCATACTTCTTCAAACCACAATTCAACATTATTTCTATCTTTACCTAGGAAGAATTTTTCAGACTTAGGAATAAAATATTCAGTAGACTCAAACTTCTGGCGCAGACTTGCTATGTCTAATTCATTAACCAAGAACTTGAGCATAGACAAGTCCCAAGTAACCGTATTGTCCACAGTCAGATCCTGACCCTGAGCTGGGATAAAATCAAGTGATGTCCCAATTTCAGATAGTTCCAAGACACTATCTACATCCGTTGGGAGGTGTAATTCCATAGAAATCTCAAATTTACTTAAAGAAA
Organism: uncultured Streptococcus sp.; assembly: GCF_963518475.1. Classification (GTDB taxonomy): domain Bacteria; phylum Bacillota; class Bacilli; order Lactobacillales; family Streptococcaceae; genus Streptococcus. The sequence goes on from NZ_CAUQJA010000008.1 coordinate 16,873, forward strand.
TTGACTCCAGATCTGTTTGAAATTCAGGTTTTTCTCCTACATCGACTAAACTTTCTCTATCATCTTCTGCGTGAATCAAAATCAAATCATCTTCTGGTGAGAAAATTTCAAAAGCGTAGCCGTTTTGACCTTTATATAATCGATGAATCGAATCTGTTTTAGATAAGATTCCTTCAATTTCTAAGGGATTCTCCACCTTGACAATCAATCTAGCTAGTTTTTTTCTTCCCTCTACCTTACGAGTGCGCATACTTGGAGCTTCTTCTAAAACCAGCTTTTCTAGACCTGTTTGATCACCTAGTGATAGAAAGGCTGACTCTTCTAACAAGGCCTTCATTCCAAGGGTTTCAATATAAAATGTTTCATTTAATTTTCTATTATTAACTTTTAAAGTAGGAATAATCCGTACAATCTGATTTACATTCATAAACTCCTCCAACTCTTTTATTTTAAAGGATTTTAGATTTTTTTACAAGAAATTATGCTCAGATTTACCTTTTTTTCGTAAAATTTCATCTAAAAAACCGAGGATTTCCTCGGTTTCAATTTCTTATAGGTAAAGGAATTTGAAGATAGCTACTGCCGCAATTGCTGCTGCAATCGGTGCTACTACTGGTACCCAAGAGTACCACCATTTTGAATCTCCTTTGTGCTCACCAAGAACTGATTTTGGAAGGAAAGCATGAAGGAGACGCGGCCCCAAGTCACGGGCTGGGTTCAAGGCAGGTCCTGTAGGTCCACCAAGTGATGTTACCAAGGCCATAACAAGGAATCCAAGTGCCAAGTGAGCAATTCCAAGACCAGATGTCATAAATGGTGCTACTTGCTCTTTAGCTTGGTCAAGTGCTGCTGTTACTTGCTCTTGAGGAATTGTTTGACCTTGAGTAGTTGCTTGTGCAACTTGAGCATTGATAGCCGCTTGTGCTTTTGATACTAGTTCAGCACCAAAGAAGTTTTTAGTCATACCAAGGGCTGCAAAGAAAAGAACAAATGAACCGACAAACTCGTTTACAAAACCATTAACAGTTGCTGCAAAATGTGATTCTTTTGTACCATTATCCAAACTTGAAATTGTTGAGAAAGTACCCAAGATGTTGTTTGGATTTTCAGTTTTCAAGTAGTATGGGCGGTGTGTTGCCACAACCAAGGCTTGACCAAAGATAGCACCCAAAACTTGTGCGATGATATAAGGTGCAACTTGTGCCCAAGGGAAGAGACCGCTGATCGCAAGTCCAAGAGTGAAGGCTGGGTTAATGTGGTTACCAGATACGTTACCAAACATCAAGGCTGGGATCATAACCCCCATACCATAACCAACAGCGATAACGATCCAGCCACTTTGGTGACCTTTCGTACCTTTAAGTTCAACGTTGGCAACTGCACCATTTCCAAGAATGATCAAAATAGCAGTGGCCAAAAATTCAGTGGCATATTTAATTGCCCATGTGAAATCCATTTGATAGATTCTCCTTAAAATTTTTTAGACAATCCTTATTCTATCAATTTTTATAGCTTTTAGCAACAGGTTTTCTAAAAGAATGTATGAGAAAGCGGTTTTATTTCTTATAAGAAAACAAAAGGATTAAGGGAGTCTATTTCCTTAATCCGATAATTTCTTAAACCTGACGTTGTCCGAAATCTGCAATCATCTGATCCATTTCTTGTCGACTCGGAGTTGTCAGCATATAAAGGTAATCTCCTTGAAGTTCCGCAAAGGCTGCTGGCATGATTTTTTTAACCTTGAACTGATGGCTATATTTGGCAAGCAAGTCCTCCTCAGAATAGACATAGTGAGCATTTGCACGACGGGATGTAGCTAAACAATATTGAGCTTCAAATTCTGACACTGGGAACTCTTCTCCTGCTACAATAGCAGCATATCCACGATAGAGGTCCAAGGAATGAGCAAAGTTATAAACATCAATAGTGAAACCACCTGCAGGGCGGTTATTGTACTCAATGGCGATGTAATCATCCCCTTCACGGAAGAACTCAATATGGAAGAACCGTTCTTTCATACCAAATTCCTTGACAATCGCTTCACCATACTTGCGAAGTTTAGGATCCATGTCCTTAAGAACATAGTAGGAATTGTCCATCTTGTAAATCATAAGATCCAGAGGTGTATAGGCGTAATCAAAGGTTGTTGAGAAGACAATTTTACCATCCTTGTCCACAAGACCATCAAAGGTACAAATTTCGCTAGAGGTGACAAATTTCTCAAAGAAATAAACAGTTGAATGATCCCACTCAGTCTTGAAGTGATTGATATCGTCTTCTGTCTCAAGCTTAAATGTTGCGGCTGCTCCCACTCCATTATCAGGTTTGGCAATCATTGGCAGGCCGATTTCGTTCACTGCTTGATCAACATCTGCTTCCGTCTTGATAACAGCTCCAGGGACCACAGGAACACCTGCTTTTTTGAAAAGCTTCTTCATTTCAGACTTAAATTTCGTCTTTTTGAGATCCTCTGGTTTGGCACCAAAGACATTGAATTGTTCTCTGAGTGTTGCATCCAGCTCAAGCCAGTATTCATTGTGGGATTCAATACGGTCAATCGGGCCATGTTTATAAAAGAGAAAAGCAACTGCACGTTTGACTTCGTCTATGTTCTCAAGATTGTCAACACGGAAATATTCGGTTAGGCTATTGCGTAAAGGTTCATCCAATTGCTCGTATGGTTCTTGACCGATTCCCAAGACTGTGATGCCTTTATTAGCTAGCTCAATTGTAAACTGTTGAAAATTTTGCGGATAGTAGGGAGAAATAACAAGGTAATTCATAGATAACTCCTTTTATAAATAGAGATTTCCAAGGAAATAAGGCATTTGTTTGCGCCACCATTCCCAGTCATGGGCGACATCGTGTCCCCATTCAGCAAACCAGGCTGGAATTTGTTTCTGGTCAAAGGCTTCTTTGAGCTTGTAGAAAGATGGTAGACCATCTTGTTCCCAGGCACCAAGACCCGTACACAGCACAATCTCTGCCTGACGATAACGATCAATAAACCAGCCGTCGTTCTGGTTCCAGATATAATCTACTGGCGAGTTTTGGTAAATAGCATCGTCATTGTAGTAATCGCCGACAAAGAAACGTGCGTCGTAAACACCACTAAGAGCTATCACCTTGGTAAAGACATCTGGATGCTGAAGGAAGAAATTGAGTGCATGGTAGGCGCCCATGGAGCAACCTGTCGTCATCATACCATCAAACCAACCTGTCTTATGCTTGATAAAAGGAATGGCCTCCTCAATCACATAGCGCTCATAGGCACGATGCATCTCTGCTTGGTCGTGACCGTTTTTCCAAGTGGCTAACCAGCTCTCACTGTCAACACTGGATAGGGTAAAGAACTGGACACGGCCTTCCTCGATAAAAGAAGCACAGGCATCAATCATGCCAAAATCATAGTATTCGTTGTGACTACCACCTGATGAAGCAAAAACCACAACTGGAATCCCAGCATGTCCATAACGATTAAGATACATTTCACGGTTAAGATTGCCACTCCAGTGGCTAAGGTTTTCAATATGCATTTGATTTCTCCTTTTCTAACTTACCATTTTTCTGCAAAAAATCTCAGACAGTCTGGTAAATTCTCCGACCAAGGGATTTCACTATGGATGGCACCAGACTGAACTTTCAAGACAAGATTATCTAAGTGCACCCCACCTGCTATCAAATCATGGTAATACCGAAGAGACGAATCGATATAGGCTTGTTTGATATTACCAGCCATCAGGGTCTTGTCCGTATCATCTGCTTCTTCAGTTCCAACATAGATAAAGATACGCTGGTCAGACGATAGTTTCTGGCGTTCAATATAGCGATTAAAGGCTTCTTGATGGAGCCAGTTAGCAGATGAAAAGACCCCTAAACAGCCAATTTGGTCTTGGTATTCCAAACCGATAAACTGGGTAATATTGCCGCCTAGTGAGGAACCAATCATAGCCGTATGCTGGCGGTCAGATTTGGTACGGTAGGTCTCATCGATAAAAGGTTTGACCACCTCCATGACAAACTCGGCATACTCCACGCCCTTACCGCCAAATTGCTGTCCTGGGATAGGAGATTCTTGGAACTTCCAAGCCGCATACTCATTCATCCGCCCCATACCATCATTATCAATGGCGACGACAATCATCCGACTGATATCCGGATTACGCTTAATAGCTGGGATAATCTTCCATGAATGGCCAATGAAAGACTCCTTGCTATAAAAAACATTTTGCCCGTCATGAAAGTAAACAACAGGATAGGAACGATCCGTGTCTTTCTCATAATCTTTAGGAAGCAGAACACGTACACGGCGTTCCTTACCTGTATAAGGAACCTTGAGTTTGTGTTCTTTCATTTTTAAATAAAAGTAGGATTGATTCATTGTCAGAAAACTCTCTATATTCAAAATTTTATCTCATTATATCATAAAAATAGAAAAAAAGTCAGTTTTGCTTCCATTTTTGGATTAAAAACTAACTTTTTCATTTAACTTTCTAAATTCTTTTGGATTTTCTGATTAGAGAAGATTGTCAATCAAGTCATCGACTTCATCTTTTTCAGCCTGCGGTGTAATCTCAGTAATCATGATTCCAGCCACTGCTCGCTCTACTAATCCTTCAACATCCATACGAGCTTCATACTGCTCCGCATTCTTAATCTTAGGATTTGTTTTCGGACGATCTGGCGCAAAAATCGTACAGCAGTCTTCAAACGGTTGGATTGAAATGTCAAAGGTATCGATTTCCTGGGCGATGTCAATGATTTCCAACTTATCCATTGTCACAACTGGACGGATGATGGGAGTGTTGGTAACTGCATTGATAGCCTGCATGCTTTCAAGGGTTTGGCTGGCTACTTGTCCTAGACTTTCCCCATTGATAATAACCAAACCATTTCGTACCTCACGAATACGATCGGTAATCCGCATCATAAAACGACGGGTCAAGGTCATGAGATAGGCTTCTGGCGCTTTGGCCTTAATTTCCTCTTGAATCTCTGTGAAAGGCACTTCGATAAACTGGATATTTCCCCCAAACTTGGTCAATTTTCGAGTCAAATCTTGGGCTTTTTTTAGGGCACCAGGACTCGTGTAAGGTGGGCTGGCAAAATGAACGGCCTCAATATCCACCCCACGCTTAAGAGCAAGATAACCTGCTACTGGTGAGTCAATCCCTCCTGACAACATAAGCATCCCTTTACCTGAAGTTCCAACTGGCAAACCACCAGCCCCACGAATGGTTTCATAAGAAAGATAGGCTGCTTCTTCACGGATCTCCACCTGAAGATTGATGTCAGGACTTTTCATTTGAGCTTGCACATTTGGAATGGCTTCGAAAACAGCTCCTCCAAGTGTTTGGTTGAGTTCACGACTATCAAGTTCAAAGGTGTGGTCGCTACGCTTGCTAGAAATTTTAAAGGTCATGCCATCCTTGTAGATGTCCTGCATGATCTCTTGGACAGCAGACTTCAGAACTTCTATAGATTTTTCAACCTTATATACTGGAGAAAAATTCTGAATTCCAAAAACTTGTTTGAGCGATTCTGCTACTGCTGTGTAATCTGCTCCATTGAGGTAAGCGTGGGCACGGTCACGATCTGCCGTTACCTTAACTTGGGGATAGATAGACAAAACGTCTGAAATATTATTGCGAAGTTTATTGATGAAACGCATACGATTTTTACCCTTGGTTGACAACTCTCCGTAGCGAATCATAATTTCTGAATACTGCATGAATGCTCCTATCTTACTTTTCTAGTTTGATTGTAAATCAATTTTAACTTGGTCAAAAACTGCTCAACCTGACTCATATCATTTTCAAGGTCTAGGCTAAGACGAACAGCTGACTGGGCCTTATCTTTATCCACTCCCATGGCAATCAAGGTGCCTGCAGGTTTCCCAGCCTTGGACGAACAAGCAGAGGTCGTAGAAATAAAAATATCATAGTCTTCAAAGGCGTGAACGATGACTTCACCACGAACACCCTTGATTCCAAAAGTCAGAATATGAGGTGCGAAGTCTTCCTCATCTGAAAAGACAAAAATATCTGGATAGTCCAGAAGTGCTTGACGAATTACTGACTTCATCTGCCCAGTCTTGCTCCTAAAGATATCTAGCTTTTCCATAGACAAGCGGAGAGCCTTGGCAGTCGCTGCAATTCCTGCCACATTTTCAGTTGTCGAACGGTAATCACGTTCCTGACCCCCACCTGTTAAAAGAGGCGTAATCTTCTTGCCAGACTTGATATAGACAAAACCAACACCACGAACTCCGTGGAACTTGTGACTAGAGAAAGTCGCGAAATCTACTCGTTCTGTCAGATACTTTTCAGTCGGAATCTTGGCAAGTGCCTGAACCGCATCAACATGGAAGGAAATAGTCGGCTTGTCTGCCAATAGTTTTGAAATAGCCTCAATGGGCTGAACAGAGCCAATTTCATTGTTTACTGCCATGATAGAGATGAGGGTCGTATCAGGTCTTATCAAAGCTCCTAGAGCCTCAACATCCACAAATCCTTTCTCATCAACTGGAGCAAAATCCACCTCAAACCCTTGACTTTTCAACCAGAGGGCTGACTCTTTGACTGCCGGATGTTCAATGGCTGATACAATGATGTGCTTTCCAAACTGAGCCTTTTCAAAGGCCACACCCTTGATGACCCAGTTATCTCCTTCTGTCCCACCAGAAGTAAAGAAGATTTCATCGCTTTTCTTACCAATTAAATCTGCAATCTGTTGGCGAGAAGCATCTAAGATTCGTGTTGCCTGGTCCCCTAAACGATGAAGACTAGATGGATTTCCTAAAATTTTTGAAGCTACCTGCATATAGGTTTCAAGGGCTTCAGGATAGGGCTTGGTCGTCGCCGAATTATCAAAGTAAATCATGTTTCTCACGCTTTCTAAAATCACTCCTTCTATTGTATCATGAAACGGAGCTTGCGACAAGAAAGGGCAATTCCTCTTTTTTTAAGATTTTTTTAAAGAAATGAGGTATAATAAATTTTAATTAAAGGAGAGAATGCATGTCTAATTATCGTAGAACTTCAAAACCAAAAACAGAACACATCAAAAAAGGCTTTACAGTCTTTCAAAAAACCGTTGCGACTATCGGTAGTATTCTTGGCTTAATTACCGCTAGTATCACTATCATGAACGCCTTGGATAATAACAAAAATACTAAAAAAGAACCTACGACAAGCCAGACGACAACAATTGTCAAAGAAATTCAAAAGGAATCCCCTCAGGAAAACACCAGCCCTAATAAGGAAAATAACACTACCCAAGAAAAAACACAACAAGAAGAAACGCCAAAATCTAGCGTCAAGGAAGAGAAAAAAGAAGAGCAGAAAGCATCAACTCAGGATTCTTCTACTCCTACCCCAAGTAAACCTGCCGCTGAAAATGAAAAACAGTCCAATACCCCAACTTCGGAAAATAAAACTAATCAATAATCACTAAAATAGCCTCCTTCCAAACCTGGAAAGAAGCTATTTTTTATTGTTGTAAAACTTTTCTTGGCTTGGTACCTTCAGCTGGACCAATGACACCTGCCATCTCAAGTTCTTCCATGAGACGGGTCGCACGGTTAAATCCAACTGATAAACGACGCTGAATCATAGATGCGCTGGCTTTCTGGGTTTCGATTACCAAAGCCTTGGCTTCTTCAAAAAGCGGATCTCCACCAGATTCACCATCTGAAAATTCACCTTCATTTTCAGAAACCTCACCTGGATCAAAACTCTCATCGTAGTCCGCATCAGCCTGAGCCTTGATGAAGTTTACGATGCGTTCAACATCATCATCCGAGATAAAGGAGCCTTGGAGACGAACTGGATGATTTTCATCGATTGGTTTAAAGAGCATATCTCCTCGACCAAGCAGTTTCTCAGCTCCATTTTCATCTAAAATAGTACGGGAGTCTGTTCCTGATGAAACTGCGAAAGCGACACGAGATGGGACATTGGCCTTGATTAGACCAGAAATGACATCAACGGATGGACGCTGGGTTGCAAGAATCATGTGGATACCGGCAGCACGCGCCTTCTGCCCAAGACGAATAATGGCATCTTCCACTTCCTTGCTGGCCACCATCATAAGGTCAGCCAACTCATCCACAATCACGACAATGAGCGGTAGCGGAATTTGCTTGTACTCAGACTGGGCATTGAACTCTTCTACCTTGGCATTAAAGCCTGCAATATTACGAACTCCTACCTTTGCAAAGAGTTCATAACGATTTTCCATCTCATCCACAACCTTTTGCAGGGCTTTGCTAGCCTTACGTGGATTGGTCACGACTGGAATCAAGAGGTGGGGAATATCATTGTAAACAGATAACTCAACCATCTTGGGATCGACCATCATAAATTTAACTTGGTCAGGTCTCGCCTTCATGAGGATGCTAGCGATAATGCCGTTAACGGCGACCGACTTACCTGAACCTGTTGAACCTGCGACTAGCAAGTGGGGCATTTTAGAAAGATCAAATGCTCTTGCAGTGCCATTAACAGCCTTCCCTAAAGGAATTTCCAAGAGATTTTCAGCTTTCGTTTGAGATTGTTCCCATAGTTCGCGGAAGGACACAGTAGCAATCTCAGAGTTGGGTACTTCGATTCCGACCAGGGATTTCCCTGGGATAGGTGCTTCGATTCGAACATCCTTGGCTGCCAAGGCTAGAGCAAGGTCGTCTGCGAGATTGGAAATGCGGTTGACCCTTACACCCACTGCTGGCTTGACTTCATACTTGGTTACTGATGGTCCAATTTCAGCCCGTTCAACTGTTACCTTGATACCAAAGCTAGCAAAGGTTTCTTCTAGGATTTTGATGTTTTCCCGAACGATTTTCTTCTCTTTAGACTGGTCTTTGGGTCTATCAGGGGCAAAGAGTTGTAAGCTTGGAAGTTTGTATTCAAGGGCTTCCTTAGCTGAAAAATCAACCCGTACGTCTTCATCATCTGAGCCATCTTCCTGTTCAGCGAATTCAAGTTCAGCTTGAGGCAGGATGATTTCTGGTTCCACCCACTCTTCTTCTGGAACAGGTGGAGCGTCAAGCACAACATCTTCTGTCAGTATTTCACCCGTTTCCACATCGACAGGAGGCAAATCGAGTAAGGCTTTTTCGACCTCTTCTCGTTCTAATCTAGCCTCTTCCTCAGCCTTTTGACGAGCTTTTTCTTCCTGTTTGACAAAGCGTTCCTCTTTTCGAAGCTCATGCCCTTCCCGCCATTTGGCAAAGCCTCTACTGAAAAATTCAGCAATATCGTAAACAGACCAAGGACTGATTAGCAGGGCTCCAGCTAAAATCAAGATAGAACCAATAAAGTATGTACCGATATTTGAGAAGAGAAAGGCTGTTGGCACATAAAGTCCAACACCAATCAAGCCACCTCCAGCAAAACTGGTCGTTCGAAAACCAGTCAGATCAGTCACAACCTGAGCCATGGTCCCTTTTAATACCGACTTATCCAAACCATATTTCCAAACTAAGTAGGCCTCAAAAATCAAGAGCAAACCTGCAAATATGGTGAAAAATCCAGATAAGAGTCCTTCCTGTTTTCGTATCCACTTGAAGAAGAAGAGATAGAGCAGGATGCCAAATATTGCCAGATAAGCTAGGCTACCCACCAGCAAGCGAATTAGATTGTAAAGGGTTATACCTGCAGCCCCTAATTTGAAGGCTGCGAAAATCAATAAAAGCGCGATTCCTAACGAAATCAACATCCGTTGAATCGCTTCTTTTCTTTCGAGTTCTGCTTTAGACGGTCTCCGTCTTGTTTTACTTGTATTCTTGTTTACCATTCTTCTATTATACCATATTTCACAGGCATTTCGGAAAGAGAAAAAGACTGCACCAAGCGGTCCAATCTTTTTATTTTCTATCTAATTTTTATGCTTGAGGTTTGCGTAGGTAACCATAAACCACACCACTTACGATTGCTCCTACCAATACAGAAACGAGGTAAAGAAGAGCATTTGAAGTAAGGGCAATCACGAAGATTCCTCCGTGTGGCGCCATAAGTTTGATACCAGTAAGACCAACGAGTCCACCTGCTACTGCTGAACCAAGGATGAAACTTGGGATCGCACGAGCTGGGTCAGCGGCACCAAATGGAATTGCTCCCTCAGTGATAAATGACAAGCCCATGATGATGTTTGTCAAACCTGAGTTGCGTTCTTCCTTAGTAAATTTATCTTTGAAAAGAAGAGTTGCGACAAAGATTGCAAGTGGTGGCACCATTCCTCCAGCCATAACTGCTGCCATGGCTACAGAACCACCTGAAGAAACAGACGCTGCAAGCGTACCTGTACCAAAGACATAAGCCGCTTTGTTAACTGGCCCACCCATGTCAACAGCCATCATTCCACCAAGGACGATACCAAGAAGGACAGCTGAACCGCCTCCAAGACCGCCGAGGAAATCATTCATAGCAGTGTTTATTGCTGCCATTGGGATATTCACAGCTAGCATTACAAATCCAGTCAAGATTGTTCCAAGAAGTGGCAAGAGAAGGATTGATTTTGCACCTTCAAGTGAACGAGGAACTTTAACGTATTTCTTGATAGCAAGAACCAAAGCACCTGCGATAAATCCACCAACAAGGGCACCTAGGAAACCAGATGAGACACCTGCAAGAGTTGAAGTTGCTTCACCACCTGCGGCATAAGGAATTTTACCAAAGGCAAAACCTTCTTTGGCAATAGCACCAGCCACGAAACCTGCTACCAAACCTGGTTTTTCAGCGATAGAGTAGGCAACATAACCTGCAAAGACTGGAAGCATCAAACCAAAGGCAGCTCCACCAATTTTCATGAACATAGAAGCTAGCTCATGGTAGGAACCAAGATTACCAAGATTTTCATTTGGAACACCCAAAGCACCGTCAATCAAGAAGGCAAGGGCAATCATGATACCACCGCCAATAACAAATGGCAACATTTGCGATACACCACTCATCAAGTGTTTGTAGAAGGCACCACCAAGACTTTGTTTTTCGTTAGAGGCTGTTGTAGCTTTTGTTCCATTAGCAGCACGATAAACTTCAGCATCTCCTGAAAGAGCCAAGTTAATTAACTCTTCTGTTTTACGGATACCGTCAGCAACTGGACGATTGATCAATGGTTTGCCATCGAAACGATCCATTTCTACAGCCTTGTCTGCTGCGATGATAACAGCTTTAGCCTTGCGGATGTCCTCAGCAGTTAGTTGGTTTCCAACACCGCTAGCACCGTTGGTTTCAACCTTGATTCCAACACCCATTTCAGCAGCCACTTTTTGAAGAGCTTCTTGGGCCATATAAGTGTGGGCGATACCTGTTGTACAAGCTGTAACAGCAACGATAAAGTCACCAGAGTCATTGGTAGGTGCTTGAACTGGCTCCTCAGCTTTTTCTGAAGCTTGGTTAAAAAGTTCGATAACTTGGTCAGCTGATGTTGCTTGACGAAGTTTGTCAGCAAAACCGTCTTTCATCAAGTATTGAGACAATTCTGCCAAGGCTGCTAAGTGAGTATCATTGGCACCTTCTGGAGCTGCAATCATAAAGAAAAGGTCAGTTGGTTGCCCATCCAAGCTCTCGTAGTCAACACCCTTGTTTGACTTGGCAAAGAGAACTGTCGCTTCTTTGACAGCAGCATTTTTGCTATGAGGCATTGCGATACCATCACCCAAACCAGTAGAAGTCAAAGCTTCACGCGCCAAAATTCCTTCTTTAAAGGTTTCAAAATCTGTCACATAACCGTGGTCTGTCAAGCTTTTAATCATCTCTTCGATGACAGCTGTTTTTTCAGTTGCTTGCAAATCCAGCAACATGACATCTTTTCTCAATAGGTCTTGAATTTTCATCTTTTTTCTACCTCAACTTTTTCATATGTTTCTTTAATAAATTCTGCCGTTGCCAAGTCATCTGAGAATGTCGTTGCTGTTCCACAAGCAACTCCCCATTTGAAGGCTTCTACTGCATCTTTAGATTTGACAAATTCACCTGTAAATCCAGCAACCATAGAGTCACCAGCTCCAACTGAATTTTTGACTATCCCCTTGATTGGTTTAGCAAAGTAAGCTCCCTCAGATGTGACAAGAAGGGCACCATCACCAGCCATAGAGATAATCACATTTTGAGCACCTTTAGCCAGTAACTCTCGCGCGTATTTCTCAATTTCATCTAAACTTTCGAGTTTAATCCCAAAAATCGCTCCAAGTTCATGATTGTTTGGTTTGACCAAAAGTGGCTGGTAGTCCAAACTATCAATCAAGGTCTGTCCTTCAAAGTCACAAACCACTTGCGCACCTGTCTGACGTGTCAAGGCAATCAAATCCTTGTAGATTACATTGCCTAGATTTCTAGCACTTGAACCTGCAAAGACAACCGTATCTTCTGCTGTCAGACTTGAAAGAATGGCTTTTAACTCTTCAAGTTGTTCGGGCTCAACAGTTGGACCCGTTCCGTTGATTTCTGTTTCTTGGTCTGCTTTGATTTTAACATTGATACGAGTATCTTCTGCCACTTGAACAAAACGTGTCTCGATTTCTTCATCAGCCAAAGTATCTGTGATAAATTTACCAGTAAAGCCTCCGATAAATCCCGTCGCTGTATTTGGAATATCCAAACGTTTCAAGACACGGCTGACATTGATTCCTTTCCCACCAGCAAACTTATCATCACTATCCATTCGATTGACACTACCGACTTGGACTTGGTCCAAACGAACGATATAGTCAATGGATGGATTGAGTGTGACTGTATAAATCATACTTCTATTACCTCCGTTTTCTCCTTAATAGCCTGCAAGAGCTCATGCCCTTGACTTGTGATAACAATAGCTCGTTTGAGTGGTGCTACCTTAGCAAAGCAAGTTTGTCCAATTTTTGATGAATCCACCAAGACATAGGTCTGTTTGGCATTCTCCAAAATAGCTCGCTTCACAGCTCCCTCCTCCATATCAGGAGTCGTATAATAGCCATCGTCCACACCATTCATCCCGATAAAGGCACGGTCAAAGTGCAATTGGTTAATTTGGTTAAGAGCAACGCCCCCGATGCTAGCATCCGTCGCCATCTTGACACTACCTCCAACCATGACAGTTGGAATCTGCTTTTCAACCAACTGAGCAGCATGGTGAATCGAGTTGGTCACGACTGTAACATTCTTATTGACCAATTCATGAATCAAAAAAGCAGTTGTTGTTCCTGCATCGATAAAGATGACATCTTGTTCCTTGATGAGAGAGGCTGCTTTCTGAGCCAATAACTTCTTCTCTTGAAGGTTTTTGACAGATTTTTCTTGAATGGTTTCTTCTTCCTGCAAGGAATGGGGCAATTCTGCTCCACCATGCACGCGACGAAGCTTGTTTTCCGCTTCCAACTCATCCAAATCTCTTCGAACCGTTGATTCTGACGTTTCTAACAAACTAACTAATTTTTCTAGAGAAACTACATGATGTTGATTTAACTCCTCTAAAATCAGCTGTTTCCGCTCTGTTTTTAACACTGAATCACCTCCTGTTATCGTTTACACTATTCATTCTATCACACTTCCTTTCAAAGTCAAGCATTTTTTATCATTTTCTTTCAAATTCTATCATTTTTCTTATTTCCAGAATTTTTATTGCAAGATAAGTGGCTTTATGGTAGACTATTTGAGTAAGTATTGGAAGATTACTCAAGAGGCTTAAGAGGCCGTGTTGGAAACGCGGTAGGCGTGTAACAGCGTGCGTGGGTTCGAATCCCATGTCTTCCGTAGAAAAGAAAAATTATTTCTAGGATACGACAAAAGTTGTATCTTTTTTGCTAATAAAACGAAATAAAGCAAGTAGCTATTATAAACTACTTGCTTTACTTTTTAAACTAATTATCAGATACTACTTTTATCTTTTTTATCTGAGGAGTTGTCTGTCGATTTATCACTAGATTTGCCTTTGTCGTTAGATTTTGAAACATTACTTCGGACAACAGTATCATAACCTTCTGTATTATCAATTAACTCAGTCGCTAGAGTACGATAATCCTCTTGAGAGATAAGCCAGTTGCCATCCTTATCTTTGGTTAATTTAATTTCAGTATCAAAATCTCCAGTAGTAAATGGTGTATACGCTAAGTTAGGGTCAACATCGTTATAGATAGTAAAATCATGCCTAAACAGATGCTCAAAAATCCAGTACGAAATTAATGTTTGGTATCGTTTAATATCAACATTTGATCCCGCAGTATTGTACTTACCTAAGTTGTCAATCCCTCCAATTAGAGTTGTTAAAACGTCTCTTGTTGAAGAAGCCAAGCCCTTAGAATGCAACTTTTTAGATGTAAAAGTTACAGTAGCTGAACTCCCTGATTCGTCTAACTTAACATCCTTAATAGAGTAAGAACCAATCTCCTGGAACATTTTTCGTCTTACTTTTAAGAAACCAGTAATTGTTTCTTCTGGTGTTTCAATAGGGAAATCAGCATGCCATTGAACAGAATAGGTAGAGGCTGGTGTAAGACCATCATCTTTTACCTTTTCACTAGTTTGAACCGCAAATACTGCCTCAGTCCATTTTTCATAGGTTTCGCCGTAAATCTTTTTAAACTTAGCAATATCAGTAGTCAAAACTGCATCTAATAAAGTTTCAGCATCTTTTGTAACTTTTTCTTTGACTGATTCTTCTTTCTTATCAGTTTGTTCGGTTTTGTCAGAATTCGACCCTGACTGACTCGGAAGTGAAGAACAAGCACCTAAGACAACTGCTGAGAGCGCTAAAATACCAAGCAACTTAACTTTTTTCATAATACACCTCTTTATAAAATTTACTCTTGGAAAAAGTCCCTAAGAGTGTTTCTTTAGAAAATCTCAAGATTATTCTAACGGAGAATGAGGGATTCGAACCCTCGCGCCAGTTATCCGACCTAACGATTTAGCAAACCGTCCTCTTCAGCCTCTTGAGTAATTCTCCAAAAATAAAAATACTAAAACGATTGGATTTATCAAACCTAACATCACGAATAAACATCATTTTTTGTTTATTTAATTTTTTACCTGTTACCCTTGTATTTTAAAGTAAATACTCTATCAACCAAGATAAAGTATCTAAGTCTATATTCAAAAATTTTTAAAATCGTACTCAATTATACCCAATGTTCAAATTCAAGAATCATTTCAAAACTATGTTATATATTCTCTTCTTCTAGATAATTGTTCTTTTTGAAAATCAAACACAACATTACAATAAACCCACAATATACAATCATTATATCATTCAGGGAGATAAAAGTCGGTATATTTTTTAATTTGTTATGTCTAATTTTTGAACGTTAAGTTCATTTTTTTAGTTTTTATAAAGAACTTCAAAATAAAAAACGTTGATTTAACAACGTTTCACCAATTAATAATGGAGCCGGTGGGAGTCTCTGGTGCATTATTAAATCAAACTATATTTAATTTTATAACTCCTTTTATAACTCTTTAACAAAAAACGCAATCGCTCACTGTTTTTATTTTTGATAAAACCGCTACTCCCCCAAGCAGATGATTTTACACATTTGAAATGCGTTTATTCGATTTACATTGCATGGATTTTAAATCCAACCTTTTTCAGACCAAACAAAAAAACCGCAAGCCTGAGCCTGCGGTGAAAGAACATTTTAGAAAGTTTCCTTTCTATTTATTTTTTAAAATTATTTAGTCGTAATCAAGCCTTCTGGTTCTACCGTGAACTCTGGCTTGTCTGCCATTGTTCCGTCTGGTTTGATGTAGTACCAGCCTGTCTTGTCGGCTGACTGGACGAAAGCATTTGATACCATAGTGCCGTCTTTACCGTCAAGATAGTACCAGGTCTGCTTATGCTTAATCCAACCAGTGACCATCTTACCATCTTCATCGAAGTAATACCAAGCGTTGTTGATACGAGCCCAACCAGTGGCCATAGAGCCTGAATCCGTGAACCAGTACCAAGCGTCTTTATAATTCAACCAGGTACTACGCTTCATGAAGCCTTTATCATCGAAATAGTACCAAACGTCATTGATTTTCTCCCATTTGTCAGTTGGGTATGAGCCGTCTTCACGAACCCACCACCAACCATATTGGTTCTGTTGCCAGCCTGTTTCAACCTCTTCAGGCGGTACGATATACCCAACGATTTCACTTACAGAACGCTCATTGTAGCGACAAGGGCCACCTACTTCCAAGTAGTCCCAGTTGCCATCAATATTCTGCTCAATCGTCTTGATTGTAGAGCCATCTGAGTCTTCATAGACAAGGCCAGTATGGCCATAGTTGACACCGTCGCTAGCTACATAGCTTTTCACGAAGAACCAGCCAGCTTTTGGATATTCAGCATCATACACGACTTTCAAACCTTGTGAACGTGCCGATTCAAGCAAGTCATAAGCGTTGCCCCAGAGCGTCACACCGTACCAATGACGAAGACCGTAACAAGGTACGTCAGCGCACTGAAAGCCATAGGCTCCATCATTATCCACTCCATCGCCAGAATTAGCCTTGTCGATGAAGAATTGAATCATTTCCTGTTTTTTAGACATACCTATTCCTCACTTGGTTTCTTGTATTCTAACGCTCGTGTGCTGTCTGTGATTCCGCTTGTTGTTGGGTCGTTGACCAGACCGATAGCAGTCAAGAATACGAAGACCGCATTGACAAGCAGAATCAGCTTGTTGCCGATATCACCCAAATCCAGATGATATCCAAAGACTGCTGCACCAGCTTGCAAGACAAGTAAGAGGGCTGGGATTGCAGTCAGCCAAAAGTATTTGTTTTGTAGTCTTAATTCCCAATTAATCATATTATTTTCCTTTCTGTTATGGTAACCTTGTAGGCCAAGCTTCATCTGTCAAGTATGAGATGGCACTTACACGAATATCTCCGATATCTTTGTCGGTTGGAATGTCTTCGTTAAATGTGAATTGAATGAAATTTAAGTCAGATTTACCGCCTAAATACCAAATTCCATAAGGTCTACCCTTATCGTCATAAGTTGGCCCTACAAGCGAATTTTCGCTTCTAAAACCTTCGGGAATTCCGTTAGGATAAGTAAGTTTAGCCCCTTTGTCTCCGCTACTATTATGTCTTACAAATCCAGGTCCATTCCGTCTGCCTACTCCAAACCAACCCCATTGAAGACCTCCGAACTGGTAAGTAACAAGATTGTTTACTCGTCTGATTTTAATGAACGAGTTGCCTGCTCTAGAGACACTGTTTAACGTTCTCCAACCAGTATCACCAATCAAAACACGCCAGCCTGTGTTGTCATTTCCGCTCTCTTTTATCCATTTCAGAGCGCCGTTTGTCACATTGACATCAACATAGGTTGTCCCTATTTCGGCAGTGATACGCCCCTCTGGTGAGCCTGTACCACGGATTTCCTGTCCTACGTTTTCAGGTAGGGGAAGCGTGACATTATTACCCCCAGCGATACCGAGGGTATTTCCTGTCAGTGTAAGCCTTGGTTCAGGCTTTTGGTTCAGCACCTTCACATCACGGCCAACAGCTTGAGCGAATGCTTCTAAATTGCTCATGGCAATCACGCTTTCGCTGCAGTATACGTTGCTACTAAATCAAGATTGGCAAAAGCGTCAATGCGTGTGCCAAGGTCAGCCAATTTTTGAACGACTGCGCCTTCAGTGCTACCACTCATTTTAGCGATTTCCTCAGCGATTTCTTTGAGGGTATCAAATTTTTCAGATACCCCTTCACCTAAAATGTCATTCTTGACTGCGGTTTTAGCTTGCTCAATCAGTTGTGTTACTGTCGCATTGTCAATCTTGCCATTAAGGAGTTGTTTCAATTCCTTGATGTCAACCCCAACTGCTTGAGCGAATGCCGTTAATTTTGTTGTGTCCATATTTTCACACCTTTCCTAAGTTATAGTACGTGAGCAAATCGGGAAATTCCTGACTCACTGTGCCGTCGCTACCTACAGTTCTTCCTGCAAGTTGCTTCTTAACTTCTTCTGCGATATCCAACTCTTTAAGAGCGTGGATTTCGTTGGTTACCAGTTCTCTATCTGACGCGACTATCTTGATGTGGGTTCCTCTATCACTTGGAAATACATAACCACCTACGTTAATTTCTAGCCGATACTTGCCGATTGGTAAGATATCCGTGATACTAAATACCACGCTTTGATTCTCTACTGTGAGCCTTCTTGACCATTGCGAATTACCTAAAGTCAATGTAACAAGTGCTTCTTGTCCATTGAGTGAAGTAATCGCTTGGAAATTCTCATCTAGTAGTTCATAACCAAATGTGGAAGAGATATCTCCTTGTTTAATAAGACAGCCACCGTCGAATTGAGCTAGATTGGTCGTGTTACAACCCATTCTGCGCTCCTTTCTCATCTTCAACTAAGATGTCATCTCTAATCTGCAACGCTTCAAAATTGTTGTACAAGTGGTCAATGTAGCCATTACCACCCAAAGCCTTGTAGCTGTTGTGCATGTTTTCTACTACATAGAACTCATCTTTAGTTGTAAAACCACGACGGATAGCTCTACGAATGTCACGATCGAGGTGCGTCCTCATCGTTACAAGGTGCGCATCGTCGTGTAGTTTTAGCTTTGCCTGTACTTCGTCAATTTTGGCGTTGTTCTCTTCAGTAGTAATCTGGACATCTTTGATTTGTTTCTTGACTTCACTTAACTCTGAAATGATTTGGTCTGTCTGTTCCTTTGATTTCTTCGGCAGTTTGTAGCTAAGCCAAGCGATAATAATCGGTGAAGCTACTGGTAGCACGTTCATGAAGAAATGCTCTGTTGATTGTAAGACGTCCATAAAGCACCTCCACTATTGGTTAGGTGTAACTGTTGTAGCAGGAGGTTCTGCAGTTGTAGGTGCCACGGTAGCTGTCGTAGAAACTGCAGCTGCTGGTGCGACAGTAGGTTCATTTGGTGCTTTCGGTGCATTAAACTTCCAAGGTGCTAGAACACCATTCTGGTAAGGTGTTCCTTCAAGTTGAGCAAGGGTTTCTCCTTGATAAGTAAAGGACTGATTGGTTTGAATCAGGATGCGTTTACCCTCTCCATAGACTTCAGTGTGGTTAGGATCTTCGACTGCAAAGATTGCTCCAGGCTCATAAACTTTCCCTACTTCAGCAAGTGGGAAGAGTTCAACCATTTCTTTGTAGGTTGTACCGTAAGAGACTTTTTCACCCATAATCGAATCTTGAGCCATCACACGTACTACTTTGTTAATACGATTCGCAAGTGCTTCAAGGTCATTTTGCTTCGCTTCTGTTTGAGTCGCTTTCTGCTCTGTCTGAGCCAGTTTCTGTTCATTCTGCTCCAATTTAGCTTGAGTTTCTTGCAGTTTAGCTTGCGCTTGTACAATAGCGCTTGTAGGGTCTAACTCAGTTCGTAGCACATCTTTAACTGCTTCGATGAGCGTTTCATCTGCGTCACCCAAGCGGTCACCCTCTAATTCACGAGTGAAAAAAGTTAACGGCTTGTCACATTGAATAGAGACTTCCGTCTTGCCAACTCTGAAAAATTTATTTACTAATACAAATTCCATTTTTGTTTCTCCTGATTATTTAAAATAAAAGTATAGTGAATCGCCGTATGCGAAATTGTTTTTGAATATTTGTTTTTGATTGTCATCCAGAAATTTAACGTATAATTTAAGATTTTTATCTGTTGTATATACATATTTAGCATATACAGTTGCTATTGTATCGTTTGAATGATTGATTCTTATTTTTATTTCCTTTACCTTGTCTTCATCACGATAATTATTATTGAATCTACCGCCTTTAGCAGTTAAATCAAAAATTAAATAATTGCCTGATTCTATCGGATTATATAAGTATTGAAACCAACCAATGTAGACCCACTTACTCCAAACAAGTTTATCACCGACATAGCGCTCGACAATATCTTTACCACCAACATAAATGCCTTCTCTTGTAGCCATTTTACACCTCTACACTGTACACATCGTAGATTGTGTTGGGGTCTTTCGTTCGGACTGCGTCATATTGGGCTTTTGAGCCATACCAATACTTCATTTGCTGGTTTCCGTTCTGGTTAATCAGCTTATTTGCAACCACCTCCGACGGTGTACTTGGAATCCCAAGCGCAGACCTGTTTACTCGTAAAACACCCGAATTGTCGACTGTAATCGTTGAGTTATCCGGTCTGACAACTCCGTTTGAACCAGCTGTTGCTGTTGCGGTAGTTGAACTTACTCCGTTTTTAAAAGTCTGCACAGATACTTTCTTCAACCCACGACCATCATGAATCATGATGTTGTCCGAGTTGTTGATCTGACTAGCCTGTGGCAAATCAGTTACTTTTCGTGTCTGTGTACTAATTACTGCCATGTTATACCTCCATAATATATTTCCAATCTGCGACAATCACATGACCGTTTTCATCAGCAAGTAAGGTATGTTCTGTACCGTCGTCTGTACGGATTGGTGCAGTGAAGTCGTTCTGCAAGAACATGTACT
Organism: uncultured Streptococcus sp.; assembly: GCF_963518475.1. Taxonomy (GTDB): domain Bacteria; phylum Bacillota; class Bacilli; order Lactobacillales; family Streptococcaceae; genus Streptococcus. The sequence continues at coordinate 37,306 of NZ_CAUQJA010000008.1, forward strand.
CGATAGCATTTAGTCTATCTTCGTGTTCCTGAACCTCACGCTTCAAAGCCTCTACAGACTCATAACTTGCTTGTCTAATGTTGTCTACGTTACCTAGCCCAACTTGATGCTTCGTAACGCTATGTGGATTGTTGCGATTGTTTAAGTGATTTTGAAAATCAACTTTACTTGCTTGTTCGACGTTTGCGACATTACCTAGTCCCACTTGTTGTTTCGTTACATTGTGTGGGTTGTTTCGGTTGTTGATGTGACCAGTTAGGTCAACCTTCTCAGCCTTGCTTTTAGTGACCTCGTCAATTTTTTCAGGCAGACCGTCGATGTCTGCTACCTTGTGCCTGTGACTTGAATCGGCCTTCCCATTCCAGCGAGTCCGTTCTTGGTCAGAAACGTGACGGGCAGTGTCTTCAATATGATTATCGATATTGGTTTGTAGCTTTCTTTCTGTCGCTTTCAATTCAGGAACAGTCGCATAAACCAAATCAGTCGCATTGTATTGAATGGTGATCTGACTATTTTTGCTAATAGTCGTATTGAAATCATAGTCTCGATACACATAAGCAGATGTTTTGGGAGGAATCACATCTCCCTGCTCTGCCCAGGTATACATATACATGAACTCTTCATGGTTCCCACGTTTTGCAAATACACCGATTTCGTTCACAATCATTTCACGCTCAATCCGTGAGTTATCAAACCTCGCTGTAAGACGAATCGTATCAGCTACATCCGTCGATAAAGACTGTGTCACTTGCAGAGAATGAACTATTTGAGCTACATCATTCTTCTTGCCAGTGTCTGTCTGATGTCGACCACTACCCAAAGCTATTCGAGTAAAAACCAGTGGTTCTCTATTTTGAATAGCCAAGGCTGTTTCGCTGATTGCTTTATCAGTCACAATAGGTTGGATAAAATATCCCATTTATTTCCTCCTATTCAAATCGAACCGAACGAATATCACTGAATGTATGAGCGCTAATATAAATTGTGTTCATCATTGGCGCTTCAACCGAGAATTGGATTCCTAAATGAGCAGGAATCAACTCACGCACATACTTTAAAAAACGGTTCAAATATCCAGTCGGTAGTTCTCCTAAAAATCGGATATGTACCGCTGAACCCTTGACCGTTACTAAATTATTGACATTCGTAAAGCTCTTTGTAATTTTTTGTAAACTCACTGAGTTTATTTTTATTTTGGAAGAAATTAAAGTGATTAGATACCGCCTTCGCTCTTCCAAATCAATTGTTTTCGGTTTTACCTGAAGGGCCTTTTCCCAACGTGTAATCCAGTCTTCCGTTGCTTCTGGCAACAACATCAATCGTCTGGTATCAAAGATTAAGTCTGTAATCAATTCCAGCTCTGGAATTTCAGTTTCAAACAAATCATTGATTGTTGGATCTAAGACCTCTGGCAAAGCCGATAACATACGATATCTAACTTGTGACATTAATGGTTACCTCCGCTAATTTAGGAAGCATGTTGGTAGAAAGCTCAATACTTTGTTCCCTGTCATTCAACAAAATACGGTCCACATCTCGAACCCCATTAATTCTGTCAATGATCGTGGCAACTTTATAATTTCGAACCTCTTTCTCTTCAAATGCTTCTTCACGTAAGTATTTAATGAGTTGGACTTTCGCCTCGTGCTTGATGGTTTCAATATCTACATCTTCATCAATCTTGATCGTTGCGGTAATACGGACGTCGTAGCCACTTACAGACTGCACAGTCACATAAGCACCAATCGGAGCGACGCCTAAACCGTGGCCGCTTGGTTCAGGATCTAAGTAATTCTTGAACTTATTTACCAGCTCTGCACTCGCTTCATTACCGTCAGCATCCGTAATAGATACACGTACTGTATTTTCACCCTTCCAAAGTGGCTCTACCAAGGCCGAACCAACACCAACAAACTCACTTGCCCATTTCTTGTATTGGGCAATGTTTCCGTTTAAAGTCGGTGTTTTAAGATACTCAATGGTCCGTTTACGGAGTTGTTTATCCGTCTCTTCGTCTTCTCCTACGACGATAACAGAGCCGATTTCTGCCCCTTTAAAACCATTCAACACATCAATATTGATGAGTTGACCTCTTACATAGTTAGGTGCATTTCCGACTTGTTCAGCTACTACGCTATACTCAAATCCAGAGCGACGTTCTAAGACACGGAAATTATACTCACTATTAACCACACTGAAACGAGTCCCGAGTGGGATTTCCTGCTTGAATTGAACCAATCGAACCGATGCCGTAGCTGGCAAGCGTTCAACTCCAAACTGCCTACATAAACGAGTTAGGAAGATTCCTGTACTCGTATCTAAAAAGTTGACTTCCTCATACGATTTTAAGACCGTATACTGAATGGCAACTTCTCGAGCTGCAGGCGCAACTAGATTGTACAAGACAGATCCTTGTCTTTTATCATACTTATCATCAAACAAGGCCAGCATATCCTCTAAAATTTCTGGATATGTTTTTACCTTTATCATCGTTTCACCTCCAAATCCATCTCAAATGTTCCAAAATCACTATCAACCATGAACTGCACATAAAACTCATCTTTCTTTACCTTAGTAGAAAAAGAATGAGCCTCATGAATCCTGTCATCTTCATACAAGGCCTCTTTTATGCGCCGTGCGATATCCATCTGGGCATAGTCCATATCCCCACCAAATAAGGCGTCTAATTCAACACCGTAGCGATGGTCATAAATTGTATAGATGAACCGTTCAGTTGTCAGCATGCGTCTGATTGATTGCTTCAGAGCATGAATGCCATCTGTTTCTAGCAAGATATTGGTTTCATCTAGTGTTAAGCTAGGCTGTTTCTTAGCTTCGACAACATTTTTAGCGATGTTTAAAAAGTTTGTTTTAGGAGTACTCATTCATCAGAACCCCCTTTCACTTTGCGTTTGTAGTGGAAAATTTTCTTGTACAAGACATAATAAAACCCTCCACCATCTTGTCTGATGAGATGAAGGGTTTGGCCAACATACTCAGGATCCAATTCTTCATCGGTCCATGTGACAGCAAGCATGGAATCATCCAAAATCAATTCATTGGTCAATTGGATTTTTAGTGGAGAAACCGATAAAACAACACCAGTCGTTATCTTGGCGAACTGGCGATTTTCAATGAAATTACTAATCAATTTCTTTAGATTTTCTATTACTTCCATCTACTCACTTCCTGCCATGAATAATTTAATTTCCATCGTGTGCTTTTCTGCACTGAAGGAATGAGTTGCCTCTTCAATGACATACCATCCCTTCTTCTCAATATCCTTGACATCCACATAGACTGCATGACCTGCTAAAAAGTCAATACTTCCAATATCAGCTTTTAGACTGAAAGTTTCTTTGGGACGGTTTTTCATCTTCAAGAGCATTTCGCCCCATTGCTTGATTTGCCCCTCAGTTGCTTTCTCATCCACTTTTTTCATGTACTGGAGTTTTCCCCAAGCGCCGATGTTGTAGCTGTCCTGATAGATATAGACCTCTCTCTTTTTGGTTTCTTTGTTCTCTTGGATCAAGCGGACAATATTAGCGCTATCCTCAATCGAACCTTCAAACTCAAAACTAGACATAAAGGATTCATTACCGATAATGTACTGAATTGGCAAGTTCTTTGGAGTGGTTAGTGTCAACTCGCCGAACTTGTCATACAAAACCAGCAATTCTCCACTTTGCACCAAGGTCTCATCCATGGCCTCTTGGATAATATCCAGAGCCTTCTTATCTTCCTTCAACTGAGGGGATAAGGTCACGGCTGGGGCTTTTAGTTCCCCAATCTTCAAATCAAAATCTCCTGCGATTGCTGAGACAATCTGATTGACGTTTTTATCCCTAGCAACAAAGTTGATATTGCGTAGTAAGTACTTTATCTGGTCGTGGAAGGTCAAGGTTGTTTTGGTATCTTTTTCGTACTTGATTTTGGTCAAATAACCAAAGAATACCTCTTTATCATCTAGCTTAAAAGCGAGCGGAGAACCATATTCAAAGGCTACTTTTGTAGAGTTGTACAAGGTAATCTCCACGCTCCAAGCCGACCCTTTTCTAGTTGTCTTGAATTCGACCTTTTCAGACACAGTTGCTAAATCCCATGTATCTCCAGTTTTATTGTTCTGATAGAATAATTGCATCATGGTATCACAAACTCCTGTCCAGGATAAATCCAATGAGGATCTTTGATTTTGTCTTTATTGGCTTCGTAAATTTCAGTATATCGACTGCCATCTCCGTAAAATGTCTGAGCAATTCCCCAAAGAGTATCACCACTCACAACCGTATGGCTTTTTTGAGCAGGTTTCTCAGTCGTAGGGCTACGTTCTTCAGTAGCTTTCGCCTGCGGTTTCTTTTTAGTAGCCTCAAGCGCTTTTTTATCTTTGATAGTGACCTTCCGTGGTTTATGAGACCGATATTGTAAGAACTTAATCTTGTATATCAGGTCATTTTCATATCCTGTCTTGGTAGAGACATCGAACTGTTCCACTAGAAATTTCCCGTTAATAGCAGAACCAAAAGCACTCCCAATCATGAGTTGAATAGGAGTGCCTTCCGTCTTAAATTTACGAATAGATGAGACAAAGGATTCTGGAGAGATACGGCTATTCCGTTGATAGTTTCCGTCGTATCTTCCACTGGGAATAAAGGATTCAAACTCAATCGATTGAAGCTCTGGATTTCCGACAAGCGGAACGTTACCAGTATCGATGATAGCGACTGTCTCAATTCCTTGTTTGTCCTCCAGTTTTATTTCTTCTGGATTCACTGGCAATTTAATGCCTTCAATAAATATAAACATCTGCTACCTCCTTCCTAGTAAGCCATGAGGCCATCAGCGCCATTATTCAAAGCGTCTACAATCGTTGCATTCAAATCATCCAATACGTTAGCATACTGGCCAGCGTTGTTAATTGAGTCAATGTTGGTGACAATCTCTGGTTTCAAGGTAATAAAGTTCTGTTGCCACTTCATGGTCGCAACGTCCTTAATTAACTTGATGTATTCATCGTCCAGTTTGATTTCATCTTCAATCTTGCCGACTTTGTCTAATTTACCACCCGTTGGATTGTGACCGCCACCTTTTCCTCCGTCGCCTTGTTCAGGGACTGAACTTGCTGGGCTGAGTTCGTAAGGTGTTTTTCCTTGGTCTCCCAAGAAGTTGTTTCCTGCACCGTTGGCATCTCCAGCTCCTTTGAAGAAACCACCGACAGCCTTATCGATACCTTGACCGATTTCATACCCTTTATTAAAGGCTCCCATTCGGTCTCCGAGTTCAAGATAACCCAGTTGTGGAGTGTCAAGGTGCGGAGTTTCTAAACTAGCTTTGTGTTGTTTGAGACCATCTGCCAAGTGCAGACCTTCAAAGGTCTTCTTAACTTGTTTTTGCATGCTATCAATCGCACCAGCTACATCTCCTGCGAAATTAGTTCTACCAAGCGAAACCGAACCAACTGCACTGATGTTTAAGCCAAGTCCATTCAAGAAGCCAATCATGCTATTAAATCCACCAAGAACAGAGTTAATCATCCCTTCAACCGAACTAATAACACTATTGACCATGCTATCTACAAATCCTGCAATAGCTACAGCCATATCACGGCCACCTTGAGCGATATCATACCAAGCGCTTTGAACTTGGAAAGACATCTCGTTCCATAAGTTAACAGCACCAGTAACAAACCAGTCGATAAAGTCTAAAATACCTATCAAAATAGTTAAGATAGCCTGATAGAGGAACATCCAGAATGCTATTGCGGTATTAACATACCAAAAAACACCCTGTAGCATCATATTAATCACCCAGATAGCTGCATTGGCAATACTAAGAAGTATATTCCAAATGGTCATTCCTAGGTAGAATATAGCCCCTATGATGATTCCTGTAGCCGATAGGGCTGCGCCAGTAAGATTGTTAAACCATGCAACCAAGGCATAGAATAAACCAATCAGAATAATGACTGCCATAACAATCAACATGATTGGGTTCATTGCCATAACTGCATTAAAACCAGCCATAGCAGCTTTCGCAACATTTGTCGCGATACTAAATAGATTAGTCACTATACTTGCTGCATTCATAGCAACTACATAAGTCCCTATAGCGAATGCCACAGCGATAATAATCGGTTGAATCACAGACCAGTTATCGATGACAAATTGAGCAATCGGCGCTAACATACTCCAAACAGCCCCAATCATATCCATGGCAAAGATAACTGCTTGAACGACATATTGAAGCACTGTGGCTACAATTTGGGCAAATTGTTGGAAGGCGGACGAGTTCACTATCTGATTTATCTTAATCGATATTGGCTCAAGCGCCTTGGTCACAAAGTTCAGGAAGTTCTGCCATGCCCTGCCCCAAGTTAGGGGCATATTACGAAACTGCTTGTCAATCGTATCGCTTGCTTCCAGCATGGCAGTTTTGACAATGTCGGCCGTAATCTTCCCGTCTGCTCCAAGTTTCTTAACCTCGCCACGGCTAACCCCTAGCTTATTGGCAATAGCTTGGATTAATGCTGGTGAAGTTTCAGCAAGAGAACGCAACTCGTCACCCTGCAACTTACCACTAGCCATCGCCTGAGTAAGCTGAAGCATGGCGTTTTTTTGCTCTTCAATGCTTGCCCCACCTACTACAAAAGATTTGTTCATGGTTTCCAAAAAGGCAATTGTTTCGCCATTGTTTTGGAAAACATCGCCAGCCTGCATCCGCATCTTAGCGACACCGTTTGCCATGGTTGTGTAGGCTGAACCTGTACGTTGTGCAGATGTATAAATAGACTTTTGTAACTCCTCTGTCGACTGCGTACCATCACGGATCATATCTAAACGAGCGTGCATATTAGCATACTCGTCTGACATACCTATAGTTTGTTTGGTAATTTTACCGACTGCAAAACCAGCTAAAGCGGTCTTCAACAAACCTTTCAAAGATACTAACCTACTTAATTTGTTAGAAGCGTTATTAGAGGCATTCCCTAAATCTATTAGAGCCAGTTCTTCTTTTTTGAGCCCTGCAGCTGCTAAAGTTGCACTATTTACAAATCTACCGTTAATATCAATGAGTCGCCCAGCTTTATTGACAAAATATTGACCAGAATCGCCAGCTTTTTTCATAGCGGATTCTTGATCCTTCATGGCTTTATCTATGCCAGAACCTGCGTTTTTGACACGCTCCATAGTCGCATAGATTTTATTTAAAGTGCCTGTGACTCTATCGGTCAAAGACATGGTTGTTTGTATATTGGCCAATAGAATCACCTCACTTCTTCATTCTTTTACGTTGTTTCGCCTCTTCGTGCATGACTGCAGCGAAAAAGGCTTTTTCTTCTACATCCATATTCACAAATTCACTAGGGCGAATGTAATAGTTTACGAGGGCGAAGTAGGCAAGTTGTGCCTCCGCGTCCTCTTTTATTAGTTTTTTGCCTCGTCAACCTTGTCTTGGAATGTTTGGTTGATACCGCTGAGTTCGGTCACAGCTTCCAAAATCAAGGCGCTTTCGCCCCAGTTAAACATAGTACCGAATAACTCAGAAGCTCCCATTGCTCCATAAGAATCTTGCAATTCTTTATCGTTAAGATCAGGAACCACGATAGACGCAATACAGATTTCACGGTTATATTTAACACCGTCAAAGACACGCTCTTGGCGTCCATTACGACCAGGCTTATTCACAAAGCAACGGTCATTGATTAAGTCCGCTTCACGAGCGCTCAACACTCGAATTTTAACTGGTTCCTCAAAAGAAGGAAGCAAGACATCCTTAGTCTCTTCCCCTTTTTTGTTTTGTTTCAAAAACGCTTGTAATCCACTCACCACTATTTCCTCCTTGTGTTAGTATGTAATTTCTTGGAATTCTGATAAGATATCAAAATCTTGGAATGTGAAGTCGGTTTCTTCGTCAATGACCTCATCTGCTGATCCATCTAGTTTAAAGATAAGTGATTCTTTGAACAGAACACCTTTCAAAACAATTGTGTAGCGACCTGCACGAGATGTACGGTCTTCATTGGTACACTTGATATCAATACGAGGCAGTAAGCCGTTTTTGACGTATTCAAGAGCCATCTTCTTCAATTCAGGACGATGGTAATACATCTTCACAGTTCCTGTACCTTCTGCACCGACAATCTTACCACCCTTCATACGAGAGTTCAGAGGGGTAACATCAGCTTTTGTGTATTCAATTTTCGCTTCTAGAGAGATAAGCTCTGCTAGTTCATATTGCTTGTCATTGATTGTAAAGAAGACCGTTCCTTCTTTAGCAGACAAAGCATCTAATTGGTTCATAATAGCCATTAGCTAGTTTCTCCTTTCTTAATCACAGATAACCGTCATGTACAAGATTTCCATAGCGTCTGTCAAGACAACTGGCAAGTTAACCACGACGGATTCTTTAGTGATACCTTGTGAAATCTCAATATCTTTAGCTTGGTACTCCAAGGCTTGCTTTTGAGCAAGTGGGTCAAGAACCATTGTGATGATTCGTTGTTTAAACAACTCACGACCATTCACGTTGTTTGGTACTTTACCGATGAAGTAGTTTTCAAAGATGTACTTGACGTTAGCATTGATATTATCCATTGTACGAACAAGTTTGTTCTTACCAAAGATACGACTGTGTTCTGCCGTATAGCTAGTAAATGAGTTCACATCTGACAGGATAATAACTTTTTCATTTCGATAAGCAAAGATAAGCTGACCTTTATTGATGAGCTTTTCAGCCTCTGCTTCGTTCTTACGCTCACAGTCGATAGCGCCTGGATAAGACTTGAATGTATTGGATTGCAAGCCAGCCCCTGCGTACTTACCAGCTACGAAATATACACAGTCCTTAGCGCTTAATTTCGTACCATCGCTCAAAGTAACCCCGTTACCCACTGATACAACACCTTCATCGTCAGCATCCGTGTAATCATTCAAGACTGCAATAACCGAACGACCAGCGTCACGCCATTTCTTGATATGAGCCGTAACAAGTGCTTTCGTTGCACTTTCATCTGTACCCAAAGCCAAGACACGGAAGTCTTGAGTATCGAGTGCATTTAGGAAATCTTCAACCTCTGAATTAGTTGTAGCTCCATCGGTACCACCTTCAAGCAAGATTGTTTTATCTTCTGTTGTTAAAGTACCAGTCACATTCACATAGTCATTCTTAAATGGCAAGGCTGTGATGATTTGTTTATCAACTTCCTTTCCAAAGAAAACAGTTGTCACCTCAAAACCAGTCTCGACTTGTTTCTTGAAGATAACATGAATATGGTTACCAGCTAATCCTTTGTATTTAGCTGTAACGACCATATCGCTTTCTGTTTTCGTCGCCTGTACCCCAGTGTTGTTCACACCATTATAGACAAGGAGCTTACCAGTTCCTTTCAAGGCTTCACGAATAGGAAGAAGTTCATCAATCGGTTTACCAAATAGGCGACGGAAGTTACTTGTACCATCAACAAGTGTGAAGGCACCAGGTTCTCCCCAAGATCCAGCAATCATAACTGCTGCAATCGTATTGTCTTCCAAAGGAATAATCACATCATCTCTTGATACGAAATTGATGTAGGCCTTTGGAACTCGTTTATTCTGTACTGTCCATTGTGCCATTAGTTAGCCACACCCTTTCTCCAGTCTTCTAAAATGCGTCTTACTTCTGCTAGTGAGTATGACTGGTCGTCTTCCAGCAAAATGTTTAACAAAGTGGCATCATCTTCAAAATACTTGAGTAATGCCTCTTTACCAAATTTATCTTCAGTGGTTGGTACCACTGGTTCGGTTACATAACCTACTTCTTCATTCATTTCCATGAGAAGTTTCACCTATCCTTTCTAATATTTGCATTCTTGGTTCTTCTTCAACCCATCGAACGTATCGAGTGATTGTAAATGTGCATATCAAGTCATTCGCATTGTATTCCACCTTCAAATCATTGATAGGGTACTTATCCCCTAAATAACGAAAAGAAGGCGAATTAAACACCATCTCAATCTCTTCAAACTTTTGGTATAAGTCTGTTGTTTTTTCGGTGTAGTAATGGAGCAAGACAATAAAAACCTGCTTATCGTTTTGGTTTGCCAACCGCTTCCGAGTCACAGGTTTCACATCTACAATAAAACAAGGTGTTTTCAATCCTTGTTGGATTTGTTCATCATACACCTTGCACCCAAACACATCTTTGAGTTGCTTGATGACGAGTGGTCTAATACTATAATCCACCTAGTTCCTCCTTTAGCCTCTCTTCGATTTGTTGCGTGATTTGTGGGATTTTCTGTTTAATCTGTTCTTCTGTCAGCCTCATCATGAAGCGCCCTTCTACCCAAGGTTTGACCAAGCGTTTGCCAATTGCAGGGACATAACGCCCTACTTGTTGGCGGTGTCCGCTTTCAACGAAAGAAGCATACTCCATAGGGTTAAATGCGATAACCTCGTACACGTTTCCGTTTTTGGTCACTTCTATCTTCCATGATTGATTGAGCTTACCAGTTAGGCCCTTTGGTGTTCGTTCCTTAACCTCTTTCAAAAAGGCTAGGCCGATATCTTTAGCGGCCTGCATAAACTCAGAATCAATGATTGCCTGAGCCCGTTCAAGTCGTTTCAAGAACTCTTGAACATCACTATCATCATAACCACTCATGTCGTCTCACCACAATTTCTTGATGCGTGACATAGACCATCGGGTCTTCACTGGTCAGGTACTGAACACCATCCACGACCAATTTACTACCAGCTTTGATAGTAAATTTAGGCGGACAGAAAATCTTGTGTTCTGTCTTGAGTTGGTGCGCTTCATTCTGCTCAGTATTCACTAAGTTACGAACAGAGACACGACAAGGAACTTTCTTGTAGATTTCTTTGAACTCTACAAAGTCAGCTCCGTTTGGGTTCGTACTCTCGACAGAAGCAAACACATCCATCTTTTTATCATAGGTCCATTCAATACTTGGTCTTGCCTGAGATAAGACATCATTGATATTCATCCTACCACCTCAACTTTCTGAACCGCTGTAACTGGCTGGTAAAGTCCAGCAAGACACTTTCAGCACGTCTGGCAAGGTCTGACTTAGCCAATTCGACACGAGTATCTCCGACGGAAATATTCTTGCCTTGGACAGCTTGGTCAGGATTACAAACAACATAAACCATCTGAATGGCCACAAATCGCAACTCTAAAGGAAAATCCTCACGATTACAGTAGTTAAGAATGTTCTGCATGACTTCATCGACCACTAAATCTCCTGGATAGCCTGTATAACGTTGTTCGTACAAGTCAATTAAGGCTTGTCTAGCATCTTCGTTATGCTTTTGAATTTCTTCCGATGTTCTCTTCTCCATCAGCAGAACCTCTCTTTCTACTTATCGTCTTTAGTGGATTTTTTAGATAGTTTTTCAAGTTCAGCTAGAGCTTGGTCACGTTCAGCAACTACTGCTTTGTACTCTTGAATAGTGTAAGTACGTCCGTTAGTCGCTGGCTCTACTACTACATACTCACCATCTTGGATTTCAACCACATCGTAACCATCTTCAAGGAAGGTTACTTTTTCTAGTTCATCAATATCTAGTACACGATTGTCTTTTTTTACTGTTAACATTTTCTATCCTCCTTCTTTAAGGTGCGACGACAAAGGCTAGACCTTCATGTTTAGTCTGGAATAGCAATACATCATCGTAAGATTGTTCGTAGTACAAGTAGTTACCGCTTGAAGAAGCGCTTGGTGCGTCAAGTCCTACAAATTCATATTTTTGCGGCGCTGCCATACACGGGATGTGAATCAAGAAGAAATGGATTTGTTTAGCAGTTGGATCAACCTTAGCTCCATTTGTGAAGTTGTACAAGGTTTTCATACGGTCAGATGGAATAGCTGTCTCAATCGTCACATCATCCAAACGACCAACCGAACGGTCAATCACTGTACCTTGGCCGTGGATATTGACTGTACGTCCAAATTGCTTGATGTTCTTGATCATACGTTTAACAGTTGGTGTACAGAAAATAACACGACCTTCTGCTGGTACTCCAGCTTCGTCCATTTGTTCCATCAACTCATCGAAGGTTGCGAGGAAGTTTTCCTCAGTCAAATTCAATGACTTAATTTGTTTACTTTCTGCATCAAGTGCTTTCTTACGGGAGAACAATTTAGATACCATAAATTTATCCATTTCTGGAACTTTTTCAGTATCGTTGAATGTTTTAGTGATGTTAGCAATGGAAGTAACATAGTTAGTTTCATCAACATCTGATGGGTCTACTAGTGTTGACCAGTAACGCTCATTAGTCAATGTGTATGTTTCCCATTGGTTTTCATAGTTAGCGTCAATGTTCGTAATCGTGCGACGTGTACGGTCTTTACGCCCTTCCTTAATCAGAAGGCGTGGTACTTTTACTTCTTTAGCGCCTGTGAACTTCAAAAGTGTGTTGGATGGAGAATTCCAAAGTTTTTGAGTGAATAACAGTCCGTTTTCACTATAACGATTTTGCAAACCTTGTTGGTAAGCCTGTGCATAGTTCAATGTTGCTGGCATATCTGTTCCTCTTTTCTATTTTTTGATTATAGATCTGACGTGAACGCATTAATCATCTGCGTTGTCAGGTCGTTAGCAACTGTTTCTTCTTGTGTTGTTCCTTGCGGCTTAGCACCAGCAATATGTGGTTCTACAGCCTTTTCTGGAGCAAATAAAAAGCCTTTAGATTCTTTCAAAGCCGTCAACTGTTCATCTAATCCAGTCACCGCTCCGTTGTCACCTAATCCCAATTTAGACTTATCTAGTAGACTAGACACGATTCCAGCGTCATGAACCTGACCGCTCAAGTGCATTTCAATAGCATGATCTAGTTGCATTGTCTTGAGTTGTTGTTCATGTTCCTTCTGTTGCGTCTTGTACTTACTGTCCAAGTCTGAGTATTTTTGTTGTAGGTCAGCATTGCCTTCAGCGTCTTGTTTGAGCTGTTTCATGTCCTTATCACGCTCTCTCAACTGGTCTTGCAAGCCCTTGGCATTATCTTCTGCAGCAGATACCTTTGCTTGTAGGTCCTGTGTTGATTTCCCGTGTTCAGACATAACTGCTTCAACTTGTTCTTCAGTCAATCCTAACTGTTCCAAAAATTTACGATTCATTTCTTTTCCTCCTGTACGTTTGTTTAACGTGGCAACGACCACGACATCTTGGTAAAGTAAAAAAGCCTTTTAACGCCATGCTCAGGGCGAAAGACACTAGTCGATTTGAACTAGTTTAGCGATTCGGTTATGTAAGTTTCTGATTTTTCGCTGTTCTTCTATGTGTAGCACTAGCTTTGTTGTAATGACGGTTACAGCAATTGTTAGTGCTATTTTTGTATACATCCTCAAGGTAATACCTCCAACATATAAATTTAACCGTACGGGATTCCATACGGTTAGAGCATAAGAAAACCGCCTCGATTTCGATGCGGTTAGTTTTATAATTCGATTCCTTCGATTTCTGATCGAACTTCGAGCCAGTATAAATACTGACCCATGGCACGTTTTTGATTTCTTAAAACTTCAATTGAGTATTTTGGCTCAAATTCAAGCGTACCAGCTTCGTATTTGATAACCATTTTATGTAATTTTGTATATTTATCCTTAAGCGAATTATACTCATCGATAAAGCGTTCTTTCCAATCTTCCATTTTTAGTTCCTTTCTTTTACGTTTCTATAAGGATAACTTCGCAAGCTACCACTGAAATTCTTTTTACAACCAATTCACAATCCAAAAAATCGCTTGGATAACCTCCATCCAAATCATTGTTATTGTGGCAAACTGAAATGTCTTGTTGTTCATCTATCACTTCACAAAGTTCTTTAACTTTCATTATTCTGATAACTCCAAAATTGATTCTTCCGTATCTGTAAACTGTACAGCCTCAATCACTACTGGTTTTTTACGATATTTCATTTCTCGCTCCTTTCTAAGCATAAGAAAAAGCACTTAGATTTCTCTAGGTGCTCAAGAGTAGTGGACGGTGTGCCTGTCCCGTCATCTCATACTATGAAGTTGCGTAGCGACACTATCATCTCTACCTCACTTCTCTTTAGAATAATTATATCAAATCTATTCATTTTTGTCATAGATTTTTTTGTTTTTCTTAAGTAGTCTTTTCAGAGTTTTGTCAGACACTCTCATAGCTGTTATTATTGAATTGTCAAAGTCTGTATTCGATAATCTAACAACTACATTTACACTATTCTTAAGACTTTTACCTAAAACTAAAATGCTATTATCGTTTTTATGATCTATCAAAATCATATCAGGCTTTTTAATCACCTCATGAACAATTCCCTCTACATCATCACCTATATCAGAATGACCTTCCAATATATGTTCTAACCGTTCAGGTCTCAAAACTATTCTTGAGTTATTAAAGAAACCAAAGTAGTTTAAAACTTTTTCTTCAGCTACTTTAGGTAATCTTTCTTCAAACAAGATATCACTAGTTGTTTTAGAGGACTTTCTAACACCTCTAAGAACGGCTTCCCCTTCACGCTCCCATCCTGCAAAAATTTCGTCCAGAGAACGTTGCTCAGTGGCTAGTTTTACTGAGCCGTCGTTTTGCAAGATATCAAAGTAAGGACTAGGTTTATCGGACTTAACTGCAGGCCTGATAGTAGAACGGCAACGGACATGGAATGGAGGTGCGGTTCGACCTGGTTCATATTCCTTAACAGAATGAACCTCGTGATTTTCTAACCTGCAAATCTCACTTGTACGACTGTCTAATACCGCTACGATTTCGTAGTGGTCACCACCTAATTCCTTAATAGTATCTAGCGTTGCAAGATTATTATAAAAGGTCGTCTCAGTCCTGACAAGCGTATCAGCCCTATGATAGGCGACCCCTGTACGTTCAGAAAGAGCTCTAGCCATTCTATCAATAGACCAACCGCCTGTTAGGCCTTTATTGATTATATCGCTGATAGATTTATAAACAGCTGCATCATGCCCCCACACATTCGTTGAGAATGTTTTACCACTCCAGTTACTAGCCATCTTATGCTTAACTGCATCGACACCCAATATTGGTTTCTCGATGATTCCGAAGTGTGCCAAGTTCTTAGCTTGATGGATTTTACCTTTGATGTAGACGTCGCTCAGAGCCTCTGTGACCTTGTCATGTATGCCATCTGGCTTCCCGTATAGTTCAGCTGTTAGACGCTCAATTTCGGCAAGCAAAGCCTCCTTGCGACTAATACGATGGCGATATCCCAAGGCGTCCAACAAAGGTGTCGGTGTGTCAGGATTTAAGGCCATCTCACGGAATCTTTCAAGAGTTACATGCTTAAACTCTCTACGCTCTTTATCTGTCAGATATTGCTTGGCCTCTGCATGAGTCATTTTATTATCAACTGCATACCTGGCATAGAACTTCTCAATCTCAGAAACCAGCTGGTGTTTATAATCTGCTAAGGATTGACCAATCTGAGCCATATACCTATCAGCAACTATCTGAGCGTTTTGTTCCTGTTGTAAAGCTCGCTCAGTCCAATACTCATCTATCTTTTTCTTGTTCTCGGTCGTCATAATCTTCATCTACCTTTTTGAAATTGGTCTGAGAGTATGGATCTTGTCCTTGTTCCTGTTGTTCTTTCAATCGTTTCTCAACCTCTGGTTGATACCATGGATGTTGTTCACGAATGCTTAGATCGTCTAAGATACCGATTGAGTTTACACAATCTTGAATGGCTTCAGACTCATTTGAAATGATGTCACGGTTAAAGACATAAGTAAATTTAGATGAATCAAACACCACTCCTTTGTTAGCTGCATACTGTTCTACGAACCAAAGGAATTGCTTGATACCTTTTTGGAACTCATTTTCTAGCTCATTACAGTCCAAATCAAGGTCTGTATAGCGCCATTTAAGAGCCTGACCACTTGCATTGCCTAAATTATCATCTTGGGTATCAATGGCTCGTGCAGCCTCATACAAGAATTTACGAGAGCGTTCGATATCTGCTTCAACTCCGCTAGTATTATTGTCTGCTTGTAGGGTATCCACACCACCATCACTAGAAACCTTGATAGAGCGGAACTTATTCAGGTTATTCATGAACTCACCCAAGTCTGCGCCCTGATAATTTTTCAAAACATAAATCAACTTCGGCATATCTGCTAGCATATCAGCGTTAGTAGACATTTGAAGTTGAATGTTATCAATCAAAGACTTGGTTTGGACTAAAAGACCGTCCTCATACTCGTTGTAGCGGAATGGAATCAGAGGCACTTTCTCCCAAGTATAAGGAATCCGTGTACCGTCTGCATTGACATAATAAAAATTCCCCTTTGTCTCCTTAGACAGTGGATTTAGTTCGAGGTGTGAACCTGTCCAGATATAATCTGTAATTCCTTGTTCATCGTAGTATTCTACAAAAGTTTTAGTCTTCTTCACTCCGCTTTCGTAGACTGCTTGTTTGTAGACACGCACAAAGGCAAATAGTTCTAAATGACGCTCATCTTTCCAAAAAGGGATAATCTGTTCACTTGGAATTTTAAACAAGCGTAGACGGCCGTTCTCATCGTAATAAGGCAAGCCATAAGCTATCCCTTTCATCACTGCTTCCTTACCGAGCGACTTAATCGTAGATAAAAGGTCCTCGTCAAATACGCTATCTAAAAAGTCTTGTGAATCTTCTCCCTCAAGCGAGATTGTCGGTTGTTTAGAAAACAAATAACCGACCTTCTGGTCTACCAACTTCTTAAACAAACCTAATTCAATCCTTGAGTTCGTCCGCCAATCAACATCTACTTTCTTATTTCGAATATCCGTGCGATTTCGATAGTAGTTGTAAGCCTCTTTCATCGTGCTTACCTTCTCAGAATTCTGATGTTCTTTTATCTCAATTTCCAGTATTTCGTTTTGGGTTGTGTTCTTAATCAACAACCGCCTGATTAACCATTTAAACCAATTACTCAACATTTCTCCTTCTCCTACCAGAATGATATTCCTGGTTGTCTCATATCGTCTTCAAACGCATATCTAGTAGCGTCGATTGTGTGGTCATTTACTTCTTCTAGTTTAGGCTTGGGATTCCCATCACGGTCAACTGCATAGTCGGCACTTTCGAACTCTCGTGCAATGTTCGGTGTGCGTTCTGGATCTATCACAATGGCATCCAAATCATCCAGCCAGCGTTCTCCATACTCACGACTATCAGGACCTTTCTTAGCACCTTGAACAAGTGGAATATTCAACTGCAGTTTCAATTCATCAATCGACTTAGGCTCTGCACTATCACAGGTTATCATCTGAGATTGATAGCCTTTCTCACGGATTCTTTCAGCCAATTCACGGTTGCTAATCTTCACGCCATAAATCTCATCAATAGCATAGATAACACGTTTCTTCTTGTCGTAATGCCATCTTACAAAAGCCAGAGGGTCATTGGCATATCCAAAGTCGTTACCTTGTCGAATATTATCAAACCTTGCTATCTCCTCATCTGTAATCTTGCGGAATACCAGATTTTCAAACGGTGCTACACCAGAACCGATAGCCTCGCCCAGATACTCCCAACGGTAACGTTTCTCTGAACGCTCTCTCGTAGCCTCTGCTTCTTCTATAAAGGCTTGGGATATATATGGGTTATCCAAGTAAGTTGAATGGTGTACGTGGGTATTAGGAGGCTGTATGACGCTCTCGTATTTTTTATTTACCCAAGACTGTTTTCTTTTCGGTGGATTGTAAGAGTAAAAGAACTTATAAAAAAGACCATCAGCCAATTCTCCACGAAGAAGCGAGTTGGTGATTGTCTTTACTTCATCTTCAGTTTTAAACTCAGCAAGCTCTTCAATCCAGCCTATTGCGAATGAAAAACGGCTGTCTTTCAAGGATTTAATACGTTCTGGATCTTGTGCACCACGGAAGATAATATAATTCCCTCTTGGGATATAGGTTATCTTCAAAGGGGATTTATTAAACTTAAATAAATGACTAACCCCTTGCTCACTAATCGCCCATTTCAATTGCTCGTAAACCGATTGTTCTAGCGTATTATCTGTCTTACGAACACACACCGCATTGACTGGATAGCGCATGATCAGTTGAATGATAGTGTGTCCGATGTCGCTGGACTTACCAGAACCACGCCCACCTTTTTCAACCACATGTAAGATTTTAGGGTCTAACGCTGCACGCCACATAGAGTAAAAAGCCTTTGGGATAAATTCGCTCATTCTACGCTTCATCGCTAACTCCTATATCATCAACGAATTGAACAGCCGAAGACATCTCGATTTCTTTTCTCTCTAAATACGCACCATTCACTTTGAATATATGATCTAGGGAACGTTGTCTTTCTTCAATTGTCGGAGTAAATTCATAAGTCGTTTCCGACACCTTTACACCTTCTTCATTCTTTACAATTTTCTTAGAATACCCTTGTTGAGTTTCCCCTCTAGCAATACTAGCAGAGATTGCCAAGGCTTCTGCGATTGACATCGAACGTTCGTCAAAAAGTTCTTCAGTACGTTTTTTAATGTATTCAGAAATCTCAACATTTTTCAACAATCTTTGCCCTATGCTATATGCCGTTTTCTCTGAGTAACCCACCTTAATAGCGGATTGTGTTGCGTTTCTGCTGATGATGTACTCATCTGCGAATCGTCTTTGTCTTTCATTCAATTTTCCATCACCACCTTTCGACAAAATAAAAAGCCACTCAAAGAGTGACTGTATGCGGTAAGTGGGTGCCTCCCCCACCAGAGCCTTATATAGCGCTACTTTATCTCTGTCCTACAGGTTAATCAGCCTAAATCTAATTACCGCCCTGTACCCCTATTGTGATAGCTACTCACAGAGATACAATTGGAACGACAGGACTCGAACCTGCCTACGTTTCAGACTCTTTATAGTCATATCGCTCCACCAACTGAGCTACGTTCCAACTGCAAGGCGACTACTACCTTACGTGTTAATTAGTAATTAATTTGAAAGTTTTCCTTTTTTATTTTTTGTAGTCTTTAACGGCGATGCCCGGAATCGAACCGAAGGAAACATAGGAGAGAAATCACTTACCTGTCACCGCCAAAACGAGGCCGAAACCTCGGAAAAATATAATAAAGTATAAAGGAGACGTCAATGAACGAAATAGAGGGAGGGATTCGAACCCTCAATGCCCTTTACGACACCCTGATTTCAGGTAACCATCTACCAAATTCTGAGACCTCTCTTTTCAATTCTTGACACTACCATTCTAACAGATTTTAGACTTCATGCGCATTCACTTTAGCTCACTTTGTCTATGATTGCCTCCTCTAGTTCGGATTCAGCCTGTTTGCGTAATCTGTAATAAGTTGCCTTACTAATTCTCAAATTGTCGCAAATATCCTCAATGTAAGTCTTAGTAATGTAAGTCATTCTAAGGACAGACCTGCTTTTTGGATTTTTAAGCCTATTGATCATTCTACCTAATTCAAGTTTTCTGTTAATAACCTCTTTAGTATCCTGCTCTATAGCCTCTTTCATCACTACCAGCTGAGTATAGACATCATCAACTTTTCTAGTTTGTCCACCTTGGACTTTGACACCTGACCACTTAGGACTTGAGAGCAAACCTGCCTCAAGCTCATTGATTTCATCTATACGGCTTTGGATGTCCATGTCAAGGTCTTGTAATTCTTTCAATAGCTCTTTAGCCTTGTTCACTCTCTATCTCCTTTGTGATATAATAATATTATTGAGATTATAGCTGAGGCAGAAAGTGCCTTGGCTTTTTTATTTTATTCTTTATTCGTGATCACACTACCTGCACCGTTAACAGTGACCCAGCCATGCTTCTCTCTGGCTTCTGCTTCTTTCATTCGAATAAGATTATCTGTGATTGAGTCTGACTTAGCTTTGTTGGCCTTGGCTTCACCTTCTGCTTTGATGATGCCTGCGTCTGCTTCGGCTTGAGCTTGAACTTTCTTGGTATCGGCTTCAACCTTAGCTTTCTCCTGTTCCTGCTTAGCAGTGTCAATTTCTTTTTGTTTTACAGATTCATTTTTGATTGCCGCCTCAATCTCATCTCCTGCATCTTGGTCCGTGATCGTGAAAGATACAAACTCTAGATCATAAGACTCAAATTTTTCTTTAAGAGCTTTGTCGATCATTTCATAAACTTCTGTACGCTTATTACCGAGGATATCGTAAATATCGTAATTTCCTGTTACAGATTCAATAGCACGCTGAACAGCAGGAGATACTACACTATTATTCACGTTTTCTAAGTCTGTGTAATTAGAGAAGACTGTCATAGCCTTTTCTTTATTGACTCGATATTTCACATCAATATTGGTGTTGAGCCATTGACCATCTTTTGTCTGAGTCGTGATTTTCTCCATTGTTTTTGTTTGAACAGAAGTGGAGAGAGTGTAAACCTTGTCGATAAATGGCATTTTTAGATGATATCCTGTTTGCAGGGTATTTTCTTGAACACCTCCAATTGCGCTAACCTTAACTCCAACCGTATTAGCTGGGATACGCTTCACGGCCGTGAGACGAAAAATCCCAAGTGAAGCAACAGCTGCAACTGTAATGATACCGCCCTTAGCAAGTTTTGTAAGTGTCGTTTTTCCTGTTTCGTGATTGTATTGTGTAAACATTGTTTTTACTCCTTTTTTAAATTATTTTCCCATCAAAAACTAGTGTTATTGTACCTGTACCATCTTTGTGTTTAGATACTAAAGCACGACAATCTGAGCCTAATTCAATACCCTCAACTGTGATACTGCGCTTTATCCTATCAACATTGATGATTGTTCCCATTAATGTTTTAATTCTCATGCTCCATCTCCTCGATAAGCCAGTCAAGGTTCTTTCTAGCTTTCTTCAGGTCTTCAAGACCGTTTTTCTTCTGGAATCGCAGTTGATACTTCAAGGCATTTCCAAGATAAAAGCCTTTCAGCTGTTCTGGTGTCATAAAATTCCTTAAAGCATCTATAGATTCCATGCCAAATCTGCCTTGGTAGTGATTTGGTTTGTTTATGTTATCAATTATTTCTGGGTACATTTGATAGCCTCCAAAAGTTCTGTATTTTCGTAGACGTTGCCGATGATTTCGTTTTCGTCCGTCTCTGACCACAAATAGCTAGCTAATTGCTCGCAATCATTCATAATCAGCCAAGCTCCCTCAATCATGATTACAACACCTGTGATTGTTTCATTTTCCGTTATTGGCTGGGTTCGTACTTGTCTAACTATATCCCCCTCAAAGATTTCTTTGCCGTTCTTGTCAACCAATCCTGTTGATTGCATGAGCACTAAATCTTCCGCTGAAACCATGTAAGTAATTCCATCCCCAATACAATATAACTCATCCTCTAGCCAACTGATATGGTCGATATAATTATCCATTTTCTGTTCTTTCTTCAACCACGCTCTAAATTTCGGTATCATACCAAATCCTCCTATTCCTTTTTAAAATAATTTTATTTGTTTTTCATAATCATTGAGTCTCTGTTTAGCAAGATTAAAGATGTCTCTATCTAACTCGCAACCGACATATTCAAAACCTAATTCTTGACAAGCGATTAAGCTACTTGCTGAACCAACATGAGTATCAAGAATCTTGTCTCCTTCTTTTGCGTAAGTTTGAAGTAACCAAAGATAAAGACTTATCGGTTTTTGTGTCGGATGGATTCTAACCTCATTTAAGGCCTTATTCCCTTGTTGTATATGACCTTCAGATATCGACTTTCCTTGCATCATACCATTCCACATATAGCGAAACAGCCGTATACTATCATGTAAGCTGCAGTACGCTATCTCACAATCTGAGAAACTTGACTTGCCATTAACTTTGTCCCACACGATACGGCCAGGCCCGAAAGAGTAGTCGAAGTAGTTCACACCCCAAATGATTTGATTTTTTGAAACTCTAAATAACTCATCAAAATAATCTCTATTTGGAATTTTCCACTCTGATGTTTTGCCATACAGTCTATTGACGCCAATCGGACTGACTTTTCGACCATAGTATTCTCTTTTTTCTGGACCGGAAAAATATGGGGGATCTACAATAGCTAAATCAAAGTAGTTGTCAGGATATCTTTTCATAACGTCCATACAATCTTCGTGAAGAAATAATTTCACAGCAACACCTCATCCCCTACTTTTACTTTATCGTACACGTCCTTCGTAACCACGAACACGCCATAATCACGAATCGTAAGCGTGTATAGTTTTCCATGTCGTCCTTTCTCGACGACTTTACCGAATATCTCAGCGCCTGCGTTATCCGCCTTGTAGATAACCATCGGGCGTTTTTCTTCTAATTTTTTAATGTGTATGCTCTGCCAGATATTCAATCCAGCAGACAATAAAATCCAGATTGCGATGAATCGTTTCAATCTGTGACCTCCTTGATTGTAACAAATAAGATCTTGCTGGGATTGAGCAACACAATCTCAGGACCAAGATTGATTTCAAGAAGTTGCTTGTTTTCATAACGAAATTTTAATTCATTGATAAAATCATCTCTATCTGTTTTGAATTCTATTTGCTCGCCTCCTAACCCTATGATAAACGTTATTTTCTTCATCACTCAACCTCCTTTAACTCGCCCTCCCAATCGCTGGCAGGGTGGACGCATAATTCCGTTCCGTTGTAATAAACAAATTCCTTTTCACCATAATTATTTTCTAAAACCCAGCCTTTTATGGTTTTCACCCCGTCAAAAGCCTTGTGTGTATACTTTGCAATTTTCATCACTCCACCTCCTCAATCTCAATCCCTGGGCAATCGAATACCCAGCCGAAATTGGCTTCTTCTAGTTCTTTACGGGTGAATTTAGACCTTAATCTACTTTGTAAAAATCCCAAGAAATTTTCGTCTTTCACGCTCACAAGATACTGTTCTGCCGCTTTCACCTTCACAAGATACCGCTTCTCTTTCTCGACCTCGTAGCCGTCCAGCCATGCACGAGCAAATGTTTCTTGGTTGTCTACAACCCATCTCCAATACTGTTCATTTAAGTTAGCTTGCAATACCATCTTAGTTAGCTTCCAACCCATATCTCTTTTTTCCTCAATCCAATCCGCCACAAACTGCGGTACTTTGACTTTTCGCGGTTCGTCTAGTTGTTTGATTGTATCGATGATTCTGTCTACATCAATACAATTGATAAATCTACTTTTACTTTCTTTTAAGACGTTACAATAATCAATCAATTCCTGCTTATTCATCTTCCAACTCCTTTATTCTTTTCTTCCATCCTTTCACTTTCTTTTTAAGCAAGTCTCTTTCCTCAGACCTGCTAAAAGCAAGCGATTTGACACACGGCTCAGATAGTTCCTTGCCTCCGTCTGCTCGATTGTGCGTTTCAGTCCTTCAATGACCGTCTGTTTGGTATATTCCATGGTTTATCCTGCTT
Organism: uncultured Streptococcus sp.; assembly: GCF_963518475.1. Taxonomy (GTDB): domain Bacteria; phylum Bacillota; class Bacilli; order Lactobacillales; family Streptococcaceae; genus Streptococcus. Next base: position 60,672 of record NZ_CAUQJA010000008.1, read on the forward strand.
GTTTTTCTAGCCAGTTAAAGAGTAGACCGAATTGCTCCGTCACCAGCTCATCATCATTGTATTGTTTGCAAATTTCTCCGATAGACGACACAGCCCATTGCCAATAAGCATCCGTTCCGAATCCAACTTCTTGGCTCTTTTGATTGCTGTGTGCCATCCACTCAGGAATGACTCTGCTAAAGAAATCAATGTAGTCAATCTTCATGGCAATTCCTCAATTTTGATATAGATCCCGACTGTATCCGCCCAGAACTTTTCGGCAATCTCGCTGGCCACTTGGGCATCGTCTTGCCAGTATCCAAGTTTCGTCATGCAATCCTTGAGCAACTTCTGTAAATTATCTGTATCCGGCTTTGTAGTCTTGTACTGGCCATCGTAACTTTTCTTGATACGAGGGAAACACCACTTAACCGTCAGACGAATCGCTCCTTTAAATTTATCAGGAGGCACATGCTGGGCAAGCAAGCTCTCAAATTTCGCTCTGGCATTTTTTAGATCCTCTGGTTCATAAAAAATTGGCTTACCAAATCTCGTGTTTACCTTTTTTTGCTGGTGAGTTGTTGTCGGAATCTTTTGCATAGGTAAAAAGAATTCAATTACCATTTTTATAAATGCGCTCCTTTTCTTTTTAAATTTCGCTTTTAGTCCATGGACCTTGTATATGACAGGGTGCATTTTAAGCAACCCTGTCTATACAGGTATGGACATGATGGACGACAGGACATTATCTATATATATAATATATAGGTGGCTGTCCCGGACACGACCACGTTTTTATGGTCTTGTCTGTCCTTTTCAAGACAAAGACACAACCATGAATTTATGGTGTTGTCTTATTCGGACACGACCACGTTTTTATGGTCTTGTCCTTTTTCTTTTATTGAATTTGAGTTCTTGTCGAACCAATATTTTTTGGATGAATTCAATCTGCGAGTAACTGTTTTTACAGAAATTCCTAAATATTCAGCTACGTCTTCTTTTGAGGGAGGCTCGCCAAAATTCGCGTTTTCGATAGCTTCATCAAACTCTATGAGTTTTTGCTTTTTATCTTCCTTCGCGTTCTTTTTGCGAGTTTCTTTAGCTTTCATCCACCCTGGCTTATCATCATCCAGCTTAATATCCGCAAGCACGCCTGTTTCATCGAGCGCATGCACTGGATAGCTGAACCACATGTTCACTGGCTTGAATTTAGCAAACTCTCGAAGCGTACCTTCCACACGCCATGCGGTTGCTATCTGAATCTTGTTACGGACTTCTTCGAGCCTGTCTACATAAGGAGCACGAGCCATGACATCAGGGATGCCTTTTTCAAAGTGCGTTCTCATCTGCGCTGGACTTAATAGGTCATCTAGTCCGACATTCTGTTGGTAATAAGCGTTATTTCGTTCTTGCAAAGCCTGCTTGTATACTTCGCACGCTGCTTGGTTCATCCTCTGAGTAAGTAATTCCTCTGATACTTCCAGCTCGACCAAATCGATAAGCGCGTCAGGATCCCGAGCGAATACACCCGAACCACTAGCGCGGTCCATGGACTTCTTGCCACCTTGCGAACCTTTTGAGTGGTGGTGACAGTAGATAACGCTAGAGCCTAACTCTGTGGCCACTTTATCAAATTGATTCGTAAAATGTGCCATCTGGTCTGCACTGTTCTCGTCACCAGTCAGGACCTTGTAAATCGGGTCAATGATAACTGCGATATAGTTTTTCTTCAAAGCTCGACGTATGAGTTTAGGAGCCAACTTGTCCATCGGTACAGTCTTCCCACGAAGATTCCAGATATCGATATTCTGGATGCTTTTAGGTGGTAATCCCATAGCTTGATAAACGTCACGGAAGCGATGTAAGGCAGACGGACGGTCTAGCTCCAGATTGACGTATAATACACGCCCTTGAGTACAATCCCAGCCTAGCCATTTTTTGCCTTCAGCAATTGCAATTGACATTTCAATTAAAGCGAATGACTTACCAGCTTTTGATGGTCCAGCAATCAGCATCTTATGGCCTTGACGAAGGACACCTTTTATCAACTCAGGAGCTAACTCTGGCAAGTTATCCCAACTATCGGCCAATCCTTCAGGATCAGGTAAATCATCGTTCAAATCTTCGATGTATTGATACCATTCATCCCAATCGGTCTTACCGATGTTAGTATCTACTAAGAATTGCTTCTGTCCATTACGGATGAACCCAGGCATACGAGATAGTCTACTTGGATTTCGATTCTGTGTATCGACGATAATGCCGTTCTTTTGACAAATCTTATAAAGATAATCAACCCTATTACGGTATTCTTCGTAATTCTTGGCATCTACTTTGACGATGGCATGTAGTGACTTGTTTCCGCTATGCACTAAGGCAACAATCGGTAATTCAAGTTCTTTGTATATGGCGTTCTGTTTATCGATTGGCATACTGTCGGATTCGACCAGGGCATATCTGAAATCTGTCACGTTTTCATTTTTTGCACCTTTACCGTCCATTGGATTGAATCGAACCCATGCGCCGGCTTCTTCGTGATAATCACCTAGCACTGCACCGATATCGCCATTACATCTACTAAGTTCTTCAATCAATTGCCCAGCAGTCCGATCATAAGCTCCCTTAGTTGGCAGCCATTTGACAATCTCGCCTGTTTCATCGTCAGTCTTTGGATAGCATTCAGTAACGTACCCAACATTTTCGCTAGCTTCAAAGAGCGTTTCAAGGTATTTGATAATTTCCTGAACCGGATTCCAAATAGTTGGCTCATGGATTTCCTTACCTTCAATCCAGTCTTTATCAATGACACGATAATCACGATCTATTGTATCGGTCCAGCCTAACTCATGCGCGTTCTCGCTATCATAGCTGGATTGCGACACCCAGCCATTTTCTTTAGCAAGTTGGGTAATCGTCGCACCCGTCACGATAGTTCCTGCTTGTTCATTGAAAGTATCCCATTTCTTGAAGCACTCAAATTTCTTGTATCGACTATCATTTTGTGACCAGTTATCCCAGTCGGATGCTGTATATCCTTCATGTTTAAGAGCCATACCGACATTGACCCACGTCTGATAATCTACCGTGGCAGGATTGATGTAATCCAGCAACGGCAACAAATTAAAATCATTCTCTGCCACTATCTCCTCCTTCTTAATTTAGTACATATTCAGCTGGTCGCACGCTTGTCGGAACTCTCCAACCATTAGCTGCTATGCGATTAATCATATTTTTAGCTTCTTCGAACGGCCACATTCCCACACCTTTGAAACCGTATCTTTCAAGTAATCTGATTTGTTTAGGTGTTGTTAAACCTTCCGCTTGTCGCTTGTGTAATCTATCTAAATATAAAGCAGCCTTTCCAGCATTCGCGATTTCGTCAGGAAGTATGCCGTATTTCTCAAGAGCTTTAATTTGCTTATCACTAGCAGGTGCCATCTCCCATCCAAAGTTAGGTACGTAGTTTGATAAATCTTCAGCATGGATAGACATTTCAAATTGCAATGGATCCACTAATTTGCGTTTACGCTTACGCATTTCTTCCAATTGTTTGGCCAAAGCTTCCTCGCGTTGAGCGACTACGTCTTCTGCAGCCTTGACTTCCATATCTTCAAGGTCAAGCATTACACCAGTTTGCTCTTCCATGTTCTCAACCATCTTTTGAGCAACTTCTGGAGTCTCACAAATCAAGTGAGCTGGACGGCATAGCTCGTGGCGTTCTGTATGCCAGAGGAAGTCTAGCAAGAGTAATTCTTCCTTTCCTGGATGTAAACGAGTACCACGCCCCACCATCTGGCTATATAAGGCACGTACCTTAGTAGGTCTTAGCACGACTACACAGTCTACTGATGGGCAATCCCACCCTTCAGTCAATAACATCGAATTGCAAAGCACGTTGTAACGGTCTTTCTCAAAGTCTTCTAAGATTTCTGCACGGTCCTTGGACTCTCCATTGACTTCAGCAGCACGAAATCCTTTTGCGTTTAGGATATCGCGAAACTTCTGTGAAGTCTTTACCAGTGGCAAGAATACAACTGTTTTGCGGTCAGCGCATTGCTTGACCATTTCATCTGCTATCTGCTCAAGATATGGATCTAGTGCCGTCCCGACATCGCTAGCCTTGAAATCACCTGCTGACATGCTGACATTTGATAAATCTAAACTTAGCGGAATTGTCAGAGCTTTAATTTTAGATAAGTAGCCTTCTTTGATAGCTTGTACCAACGAATATTCATAAGCGAGGCTATCGAAGTAAGAACCAAGGTTTTTCATATCTCCACGGTCTGGTGTGGCAGTAACCCCTAATACATCCGACTTCTCAAAATAGCCAAGCACACGCTGGTAACCATCTGATATAGCATGGTGTGCTTCGTCGACTACAATCGTATCAAACCAATCAGGAGGAAATTGACTAAGTCGCTTCTCTCTCTGCATGGTCTGAACTGAACCGACAACGACCCGATACCAAGAACCGATAGAGGTATTTTCTGCTTTCTCTAAGGCTGTGCCAAGACCTGTCGCAGTCTTGAGCTTGTCGCTAGCCTGCTCTAACAACTCAGACCTATGAGCAAGGACAAGCACACGCTTGCCCTCTCTCACTTGGTCTTCAATGATTTTGGAAAACACAATCGTCTTTCCGCATCCTGTTGGCAATACTAAGAGCGTGCGTTTGCGACCTTTAGCCCATTCAGCTTGAACAGCTTCCCGTGCTTCCTGTTGATAAGGTCTTAATTGCATCCCTTACCTCCTAGAATTGCCCAGCTTGGTATCCAGCTTGTCCTTGTGGTTGTTGCGCAAAATTCGGCTGCTGTGGTTGTTGATAGCTTGTTTGTGCAGCTTGCCCTGGTTTTTGATTCAATACTTTTGTGTAATCAACATCTTCAGGATAGAGCATGGACTTAACTTCGTTATAATTATTTTCCTTGTATTGTCGGATTCCGACCTTACATACACCAGTTACGCCGATGATTGTATTCCAGTTCATGCGAAGTGGTTCGCCTTTTTTCTTTTGGCCAATTGCAGCAAAGAAAGCAGATAGCATTCCTTCAGTTGAGCTGTGCAGGAATAAATTGTGACGCAATTCGGTTTCGCCTTCGTTAGCTACAATCTTAATGCTGACGATAGCCTTGTTACACGCTGGCAATTTCCCGGGATTTTGTGGATTTGGCGTGTGGCGTGTGCGTTCCATACCGATTACTGTAAAGTGGTATAAACCGTCAGGTAGTAGGACGTATTCCGAGTCTTTTTCAATCGTATCTTCCCATCCGAATTCGCGTTCAAAGTTGTTGTATTGTTGTTGTGTCATGCTGTTTTTCTCCTTATGCTAAAATTGTGATTTTATCGTTGTTTGCAAGTTCTGTTTTTAAATAATCTGAGATGTTTTTAACAGCATCTAATTTCCATTTGCCCCCATCCGCTTCAAAGAGAGCTAGATTCGCTGATTTGTTAACTCTGAATACAAACTGACTTGCTGGTTGTTCTACTTCATTAAAGGTACGATATGGTCGTAAGGTTACTGGATTTGGAGTCTTAGCCTGTGCTAGACTTGCTACACCATCACGAACAGTCACCGTTTGTGTAACGCCGTTATCTTGAGCCTCTGCCCCTTTTTCGATTTTTAAGTGACTAGCAAAATCTAAAACTAGATTGCGGTCTGCATCATTGATAAACATAGATTGCAACATAATATTAAACTCTTCCTGATTACACCAATTACTAAAGGGGATAAATGGAACAGATGCCTTTACAGATACAAGTTGAGGACGTTTGCCATATTCAATATCCACTTGATCATACACAGAAACTTTTTGATAACTTTCTACCACCACTACAAGTCTATGACCACCGATAAAGTCGTTATCTGATTTGAGATAATCCACTAAACTTTTGAGCGTTTGAAGTTCAAGAGTCGGCGCATATTTGCGGGGGCTAAGTTCTCTGAAGTCATGCTTATTGATGTCAAAATATTCCTTCCCACTTGATGAAGAAATAATTTTATTTTCTTTATCTGCTAACTCAACTGCATAAGATAATGCTGCTTTAAGATTTTCTGTCATGGTTAGTTACCTGCTTTCTTTTTGTTGTAATCAATAATATTTGTATTTTGTTGTTCGACTTTTTCGATGAGTTCCCCAGTATCTGTTCTCATATCACCATTGTCATCAAAGTAAGTTTGCCCAGGGATACCACTTTTAAGTTCATTAGCGTGGATTTTACCAGCATCATCACGACCGACAATGACAGTTGTTGCAACACCTTTCTGCGGTGCCAAAGTGGATTTTACTTCCATGCCTGTCTTAACAACTGTACGTTCATCATCTGTTGACATCGTTAGTGTGATAGTAACCTTACGAGTTGCCTTAGCTTCCGTATTTGGATCCAGGATATTATCAAGGACTTTTTCAAGTTCTTTGTCAACCTTCTCTTGTAAGGCTGTATTGGCGATTTTTGATAAATCGATTTTAATAGTTTTATCTTTCATAGATACCTCTTGTTATACCTTGCTATGATTTCTAATTCCCAAAATCTACACCGTAAAGGGTAATTCTGGTTCTTTTCTAACTTGATTTTCAATAACTTCCACAGTTGCTTGCCAATGAGCGACAATCATATCCCAGTAGTCAGTCGGAAAACTTTCAATAGGAGTCCCTAGTGGAAAATGCCCGCGAATGTAAGCAACTTTTTGAAGTTCTTCTTCTGTCACGTTTCCTTGCGCCATGAGGTCTGTCAAACTCTTTGGTAAGTTCGTGTGATATTGCTCAGGTGGTGTCTGTGGCGTACTAGGAGCTTCATTTTGAGGTTTTTCAGCTACCTGCGACATATTGAGAGGCAATTCTTCTTGAACTTGCTCAGGGGTTTGCTGTGTGGCCTGCTGAGGTGCTGGAGCTACTGGAGGTTGTGGTGGAATAGGTTGCGTTTGTTGGCTCGCAAAGATATGAGCGATTCCAGCGTAATGAAATGGCATTTCGTCAGGTAACCCATGACGGTTCTTAGCATCCCACGCTGGCCGATGGTTGGTATACATCACACGCTCACCGCCCTGCGCTTTCTTCTTACCGTTATCAGTCGTCATGACCAAGGTCTTGTAATTGGCAAATAGAACCATGTCTGCCCATTCTTTGACAAGCGGTGCCGTCTTAGAACCTGTTTTTTGGCCAAGTTTCAATTCGTATCGGTCGTAAGAACCCATCTCGTCCGGCTGTTCAAACTTCTTGATTTGAGCGTGTGCAGTCAATACCACGTTGATCCCCGTATCAACCAAATCAGACAAGCTATTCAAGAAACGCCCCATTTCTTCTTGGACATAAGTGTAACCTTTGCCCCAGCCAAAATCCTCAATCCCTTGCTTACCATGTTGCGAACAGATGTAATTAACTGCCAAAGCTTCAGCCCAATCGATCGTATCAATGACGAGTGTCCCACACTCAGTCGGATTCGCCTTGATAAAAGCAATCTCATTGATGAGCATGGTCCAGCTGGTCGGCTTGTCGAGTCGTGCCACATCCATGTTATCTGTTGACCCTTCTGTGTCGATAAAAACTGCATTTGAAAATTCAGCAGCAAACGTGGACTTGCCAATTCCTTCAGGACCGTAGATAACTACCTTTTGAGCTCGCGCCCGCTTTCCTCTTGTAATTTGCATTATTCACCTCCAAAAATCCCTTCTACCAAGGAGCGTAAAAATTTTTCTTTATTGATATCATCAACATTCTGAAGCGGTTCGTTAGGTTCTTTTCCTTCTAATGTTTCAATTAAGAATTCAGCTTTTACACGAATTAACTCGGCTTCAAAAATACGAGCCATTCCTTTGTAAATATTTTCTTCTTTAACCAAGTAGTCTTCTGGAATAATCAAAGCATCGTTTACACATTCTACCCAGCTCGCTTCATAAGCTAGACAACCTGTCCGATTTTTATAATCTGATAAAAAATATCCTGTTTTTTTGTCACGTAATACGATAAAAGTTTTTTGTTGTTTCATGATTGTTCTCCTTTAATTTTTAAAATCCACCTTGCCATGTTGGTGCGACTGTTTCGGCGTGTCCTTGTTGAGCAGCGCTTGCAAATTCTACCGGCTTCACGCTATACCCGTCTTCAATCAGAATGCTACATTCATCTCCTGTTGATACTCGTGTCGCTATTGCTTGCAAGCCTTCTTGTTCAAGCCACGCGCCAAATTCTTGCAAAGTCAGCTGATCCATTTGTTCCAGCTTGTCAATGAGTACGAATCCACACTCTGGCTTGAGTTTGCGCACGATTGCAGTCGCAACTTGTAGCTGTTGACTGCCAGACATATTATCCCAGCGCTGGCCAAGATAGAGCAGTTCGCCATCATCCACGGATAAGCCCGGCAACGGTAAATCTGCGTTTGTAAGCAAGTCTGTCTTCTGCTTGCGGATGTCAGCAATCACATTATCAAGTTCCTTGTATTGCTCGCGATAACCCTTGGCGTCTTCTTCTGCTTTATCCTTGTCCAGATTAGCACGCACTTTACGATTGATTTCGTCAATCTCTGCGATGTTGTTTTCAATCTCCTCAGTTGATTCATCGAGAAGGTCCATAGCATCAGTATTCGCGATAGCCAAGTCTTGAGCTAACTGACTTTCTTTTTCTTTGGCATCGGCCAGCAATTGCTCCAATCGTTCAACCTCTGCAGCTGCTGAGTCGTGTTGATTTTTGATAGATACTAAGTTCTGACGTTTGCGGGCGTTCTCGCCGTTCGTAGCAAGGATATTCTGTTGTTGCTGGATAAGCTCAGCGATAGAGACTAGCTCTTTCGGTGCATCTGGGTAGTAAGGTTGTTCTTTTGCGAACTTCTCCTTTTGGTCAGCAATCACACCGATTGCGTGACGCTCGTCATACTTGGCCTTTTCTTGCATTTCCAGTTCAGCCAACTGCGGGCCAACTCCAATAATCTGCAACAGAGTTTTAGCCTTCTCTTTGCTGGTCTGCTCCATGAATTTTGGTAAGTTGATAGCCAGTTCTTCCACGAAGCTATCCAGCAAGTTTTGACCAGCCTTATTGCCGCTTGGGTCAATAACCTTGAGAGTGCTATTTTTCCCGCTACGCTCTACAATCAAGCCATTTGATAGCGTGATTTTTAAGCTAGGCGGAATTGTACTACCTTCTCGGTGTGCTTGACTAGGCTTGTACTTGTTACCACCCAACGCCCAAGCAATCGCGTCCAGCACGCTTGTTTTTCCCTGATTATTATTTCCACCGACAATGGTTAAACCAGTCGCTGATGGCTCTAATTTGACCGCTTTAACACGCTTGACGTTTTCGATTTCTAGTTTATTGATTGTCACCATCTTCTACTCCTTAACTAGCCCTACAGGCGGTTGCACGTCGTACGTAAATTGCTTATCTGAATTTCTCATATTCATCCGCGCGACATTGTTTGCCATCAGCTGGCGCTCTTTTTGTTTCATTTCAGCGTGGTCATCTAGTTTATTTACTAGAGACCAGAGCGCGATTCCGAAGATTGTCACAAAATAAAGATATTCCATCATTTTACGTTCTCCTTTTCTTTGTAGATTGCTACGATTTTTTCAAGATCAGCTATATGCTGATTTGCTTGTTGGTATTTTTCTTGAAGGTCAATCAATACTCTGTTTAAATCCAAAGCTACGATTCTCCAGTCAGTGTTGATTTCTTTGGATAACCAGTTTTTTAATCTTACTAATAGATTCATTCTTCCCTCACTTTGCTAACTGACTTTGAAAACGTAGTACGTCGTTCATGTCATATAAATATTTACCGCCTTTAGCATTTTGCTGATAGCGGAATTTCCCTGCATCTCTGAAATCTTCAATTTTCTTACGACCCCAACCGGTCTTCTCTTGGACGTCTTTAATTGAAGCCCAGTTCGTGCCTCTTGCCACTCGTAATTTAGCTTCGGTCATAGCTTTCACATTTAACTGGACAAGTTCTTCTAGCAGTTCATTTTTGAAATCTTCCCCAAACAATTCCAAAGCCATTGGCAATTTCCTCCCTTTCGTGATATAATTAAGTTAGTTATTTTAGTAAGCGCCTGACTTGTTCAGGTGCTTTTTTTTGAATTAAGCCACATCTTTTTGCTCAATCAGTGGTAAAATTCCTTTTTTATTTTTAAGCAGATCATAAAGAAACAATCGTCCCTTTTGAGTCCAGTAAGTATGCATCTTGCTATAGTCTGCATCAATTGTGTGAGTTTTTGATTGAGTATAACCTTTACCTGCGTACTTCTGATACAAAAGCCATGTACTACCTTGCTTGTATTGTACTTTAAGTTCATGCAAGATTTTATTCAGCTTCGTAGCGCTCATCCCGTAATCTTTAGCGATTACTGAAATCGGTACTAGTGATTTATTTTGCAAGACTAAGTCGTAATATGTTGCTTTCGGTTGTAGCTCTTGGATAATTTGATTCTTTTGAGCTACTTCTTCCTGCGCTTGTAAACGCAATTGTCGTTCTTCTTTTAGCTTCTGAAGTGCTGCGATTGCCATATCTGGATTCTCCAGCAAATCATCAATAGCGTACAAGCCATGCTTACGAATAGATTTCAAGATTTCTTTTACTTTTTTCTTGAACTCTTTTGCCAATGGTTTTCGAGATTGCATAAGAACTTCATAAAGTCCGTTCTCTGTTAAGAACCATACTTCTCTATTTTGACCTGAACGGAACAATGTTCCGACCAGCTTTTCGTCTTCATCGATTTTATCTAGCATTTTATTCACACTAGATACATCGTACTCAATCCATTCGGCTACATCCTTTGCGACAAACAGCGGTTCATCTGCTGTACCGTAAACTGTGAAGTGTTTTCCGAGAACTTCCTGCTCGTTAATGATAGTTAATTCCATATTATTCCTCCAGTGTTTCTTCTAAATAACCACTTTCCAATTCAACGATTTGGTCAATGATTTTGTGATAGGTTGACTCAGAGACTAGAATCGAAACTTTCTTTTGATGATTTACAAAAGTGTTCTGCTCTTTTTCTAACTTCTCTAGTCGATTTTCAATCGCAAGCAAGCGATTTTCAAAAGCTACCTCAAATGGTTGCTTATTTCGTACTACTTCCTCCATGGTTATCTCCTTACTCCTAAGACGGTAGTTTCAGAAAATCCGAAACGTTGTCTAAAAAAATATCGTCTACTGAAACATCTAGTGCGCTAGCTAGTTTTTTTATATTCTCATAACTAGCTCTACGCAATTTTTTGACATCATTTTCATAACTCATTATAGTGCGCGATGTTATGCCAGTTTCCTTCGCCAATTCCTCTTGAGTCATCCCACGAAAACGTCGCAAAGTTTTTAAGGTGTTCGCCATCTATTGCTCCTTTCTTGATTATGTCTTAATTATACACTTCGGTTTTTCCGAAGTCAAGCATTTTACTTCATTTTTTTCGAAATTTTTTTCTCTTTTTGTTTGTAACGTTTCGGATAAAGTGATATTATATAGTAAAAGAAAAATACGAAAGGTATTTCACGTCATGGAGAACCAAAATAATTATTTTGCTTCTAATCTTAAATTTCTACGTCAAAAATACCAAATGGAACAAATTGACTTAGCTAATAGATTGGGAAGAAAAAGTTCCTCTTCAGTAAGCGAATGGGAGAGAGGAAAGTATACTCCCAAAGCGGGCGTTTTAAATGATATTTCTAGAATATTCAATGTTTCGTTATCGGAATTGATGACCAAAGACTTATCTGACACTTCCTCCCCCCCAACCGAGACACCACAATTCAGAGCAATCCAACGTAAAGCTAAAATCCTAAGCGTTACAGATCAAGAGCGTTTATTGCAAATAATGGACTTAACTTTCCAAGATATTTTGAATGGAGGTGGCGACGACGACCACGACTTCTAGAAATATCGATTACAAGAAATTAAAAAGCATAGCATATAGTTTTCTCAATCAATACACAAATGGTAGATTACCAATCGACCTACTTCATATTATTTCACAGCTTGACAATCTTCATCTTATGAAATACAGCACTCTTGCAAAAGAAAACAATATGGATATTAACGAAGTTTATCAACTTTTAAACAGTGAAGATGGTGCTTTGTGGTATAAATCTGATACTCAAACATATATCTTGCTTTATAATGATACTATTGATAATAAGGAACGTATTCGCTTCACAATCGCTCACGAATTAGGTCATTATGTATTAAAACACAACGAAACGACAGACAAGACTATCTTATCACGGTATAGCTTATCCGAAAATGAGTATAAGACTTTTGAAACGGAAGCAAATTTTTTTGCAAAACATTTACTAGTTCCTTTTCCAGTTTTAGGTAACTACGCAATGTTTTTTCATTATATGGATGATAAGTTTATTCAATCTGTATTTCAAGTTTCTTTTTCTGTAGCTAGTTATGTCCTCAAAAATATGAGATCTATGCAATCTTTTGGACTTATAAAAGACGGTCACGAGGTTGAAAAAAAATTCGCTACGTATATAGCTACTAGTCAAAATACTAGGATTTGTAGAACTTGTTTTAGTAAAATTGATAGAAATTTAAAATACTGTCATATCTGCTCTACCCATCAACAAAAGGGAACAACAACTTTAGAAGCTTATTTAGAAAATCGAGAGAAAGAAAAATTACGTATGAGATACCCAAAATATGATTTAGACTTGGATGGATATCCAATTATCTGTCCTAGGTGCGAAAACGAAGAGTTGGATGGCAACAACTATTGTAATGTTTGTGGCATATACACAAGAAATATTTGCATAGGCGATTATGAAAGTAACTTTGACTCCCGTGGATATGCAATTCCAATTGTTCACTTCCTAGGAAATGGTTGCAAAAAAGCGTTAGTTGGAAATTCTCGTTACTGTCCCGATTGTGGAGGGAAGTCGAGCTACTTTTTCCAAGGATTACTTAAAAATTGGGATTTAGAAAAAGACATTGACGAAGAACTACCATTTTGATTCTTTTTGTTACATAAAAAAAAGCCCCACACTCGCAAAGTTTGGCGACTCTGAATCTACGGGGGCAAAGAAGAGTATTTATCATTAGTAAATTAAAAATATGTGCAACAACTGATTCACATTAAAAGCTGGGAGAGGTTTCATTATGAATGAAGAACGCAAAGTTTTAGGTATTTTGGCTATTATTTTCGGAGCAATCGCTCTATTTGGGTCTTGGATGCCTATCATTAACAACCTATCATTTGTTATTGCTATTTTAGCGCTTATATTAGGTTTGATAGGTCTAGCTATCAACAGAAAAAGACCAAAAATGTTGGCTATCATTGGTACAGTCTTAGCAGTTGTGTCAATGGTTATTGTTATCGCTACGCAATTGATGTATGCTCGTGCTTTGAATAATGCTGCCAAGAATGTGGAAGAAACTGTAAGTTCAGTAAGTTCTTCATTCGAAGCATCACAAAAAGAAGAGGATGCTAAGTTTAACTGGACAAAAGAACAGTTTGACGCTCTTCAAATGGGTGATATCATGAACTATGGTGCTGGCGGAACTAACTACGACGATATTGTTAGCGTTCATGGAGAGCCAAACAATATAAACACTACTACTGTCAATGATCATGAAAGTAGAACGATTTCATATTCTTCAGCAGGAACAAAAATCCGAAGTGTTACTTTAACATTCAGCAAACAAGCAGATGGTGCTTACTTATTAACTGCAAAAGTTGGCATCGGCTTGGAATAAGTTTGAGTTTATGATATAATTAAGTTACTTAGAGGCGAGCCCTCATATTTTTAAACTTTGCACCATAGCGTGCCAGGGGAAGTAACTTAACCGTTGCTTCCCTTTTTAAAAACAAAAATCCCCACACTCAAATTTTGGTCGAGGAGAGCGTGAGGATATCCAGTATAAGAAACAACCATTCAAAAGGTCGTTTTCTTATACCCATTTTATCAAGAAATGAGGTAAAAATCAATGGAAATAAAGTCTTATAAAAAGAAAAACGGAGAGACGGCTTATGGTTTCATAGTCTACGTTGGAAAAGAAAATGGAAAAAGTAAGTACGCTCGAAAAAAAGGGTTTGCTACAAAAGCAAAAGCAAGGGCAGCACTACTCCAACTTCAAGAAGATATAGAGAATGGAGAACAGAGCAGGAAAGAAATCACGGTTGAAGAGATTGCTAAAAAATGGCTTAAAGATTATTCTGAAACAGTACAAGAAAGTACCTACATCAAGACTTCTAGGAATTTCAAGAATCACATCTATCCAGTTTTAGGCAATAGGAAAATAGCTAGTATCACTCCTCTTCAAATGCAAGAGCAGGCCAATGAATGGTCTAGAAAATTAGTCTATGGTCGTAAGTTAAAAGGGTTGATGAATAATGTTTTTAAATACGCAATCAGGCATGGATATATTGATACAAATCCAGTTGATAGTGTAATTACATCAACAAGAAAGAAATCAGATGGAAAAAGCGACTTTTACAACAAAGATGAACTTCAAAAGTTCTTGAAACTTGTCTCTAAAACAAAGGATCTAGAGAAGATAACTCTATTTCGTCTTCTAGCCTTCACAGGAGCAAGAAAAGGGGAGATTTTGGCCCTCGAATGGAGTGACTGGACGGATAATACTCTGGACATAAACAAGGCTATTACAAGAGGTTTTGCAGGCGAAGAGATAGGCAACACCAAAACGGTCAGCAGTAAGCGACTGATTAGCCTGGACAAGAAAACAAAAAGCATTTTGAAAAAATGGAAAAAGCAAAATCCAAATACCAAATACATTTTTGAAAATGAATTTAAAAAGCCAATTCCAAGCACCTTGCCCAGAAAGTGGCTTATCAAAATTGTGGAAGGTAGCGACCTGCGTCCGATTAAAATTCACGGCTTTAGACATACACACGCTAGTCTATGCTTTGATGCTGGTATGACCTTGAAACAAGTCCAACATCGCTTAGGACATTCTGACTTGAAAACGACCATGAACGTTTATACCCACATAACCAAGCAAGCGAAGGATGACATCGGAGAACGCTTTGCGAAGTATATAGATTTCTAGGATACGACAAAAATGTTGTATCCTTTGTTGTATCCTTTTTTTACAAAAGAATGCCAAGGAATACCAAAGACAAAAACAAAAAACGTTGATTTAACAACGTTTTACCAAGGAATGCAAAAGAATGCAAAGGAATAATGGAGCCGGTGGGAGTCGAACCCACGTCCAAACACCTGCCAACATATTTGTCTACAACCATAGGTTATGTATTAGTTTAACAGTCCCTCGACACATAACTCAAGCCTAGAAACTGCGAGTCTATCAATCTCTTATCAAGCCGCTAGACAAGACTTGATCGTATCTCGCTAATAATAAGACCTGTCATTGAACACGAGCAATCCAAATCGGGTCACGCCTGCTGGTTTTTAGGCAGCTAGAGCGTAAGAAGTGTTATTTTTTGCAGTTATATTTAACTGAGCGTTTACGTCGCCACACGAGTCGCAAAATATGCCTCATAATGCCTGTCGAATCCGTAACGACCCCAAAAGACAATAAAACCATTATACCTTATCTAACTCAAAAATGCAAAAAGGAAATCAACTAACTACACAAGATAGTCTTTCAAAGCTTTGGTCAAAACCTGATAACCAGTAACACTAAGGTGCAACCCATCAGTTGTATAATCTTTTTTGAGTTGACCTTCTTGGTCTATCAAACTATCAAAAACTGGCGCAAATTCTACCTGCATATAGGCAGAAGCAAGTTCTTTATAGGCTTGATTCCATTTCTGAATTTTTTCATTCGTGCGGATATAGACTGTCTGCTTGTACTCCTCTCCCTCATTGACTGGCAAAATAGAAAGCAATTTCATCTCTGTCAATGGATAATCGCGAGCAATAGTTTGAATAATAGCTTCAAGATTATTGAGAGCCTCATTCACAGGCACATCTTTTCCGATATCATTTGTCCCAATCAAAAGGACAATTTTATCTACTACTCCACCGTAAAGATGCGCATCTAGATTCTCTAGTAACAGCCCTGTCTGATACCCTCGAATGCCTCGATTGACAATCGTCTTCGAAGTCCCAAATAGTTCCTGCAGAGGATAATATTCGACAATGGAATCCCCAATAAAAAGAATGTCTGGTTCTACAACAGAAACCTGATTTAAGTGACGATACTTGGTTTGGATTTTTTCTTGTTCCTTTAGTAACCAATTTTCTAATAACTGTACTGCCACTTCATTCTCCTTTTTCTAACCAGTTTTCCAAGACTTGATAAACTCCGCCTTGGCTGTTGGCTGGCGCTAGAGCCGTCGCCACAGCTTTGGCCTTATCATCAGCATTTTCCATTGCATAGGCAATTCCAGCCATTTCAAGCATTTCAACATCATTTTCACTGTCACCAAAAGCCATGATTTGTTGGGGGTTCAAGTCCCAACGCTTGAGTAATTCTTCCAAGCCCCATGCTTTATGAATCCCAGCTTGAAGGATATCAATGCAACCATAGCCACTCGATACAGCACGAACACGGCCATCAAAGAGTTCATTGATTTCTTCCAAGACCGAACTCAAACGTTCCTCACCAACAACCATACTCATCTTGAGCACACCACCAAAGAGGTCAGAGGTTAATTCGTCCACAAATTGCATCCGTTGGTAGAATTTTTCAATCATTTCTGGAGTCATAAAACTTTCAAGATCTGTAAAAATCGTACCTTCTTTGACGAAACCACCCTTCATCCCCGTTACAACAAACTGGTCCTGACACGCTCGATCCTTGAAACGAGTCAAAGCCTTATCGACAATGGCATCATCCCAAGTCTGAGCCTGAATCAGTTCATTGTTTTCAAAAATACGAGCACCGTTTGCAACAACCAGAACCACTCGATCGACCAAGTGCTCCAGTAGTTGCCTCATGCGATGAATTTCATTGCCCGTCGCGATGACAAAACGAATACCCCTTTGATCCAACTGATCTAAAATCTTTTCCAAGCGTGGAAGATCAAGCTGGCCTCTAGCATCCAGCAAGGTCCCATCCATATCTGTCGCAATTATTTTAATCGTCATTTACTTCCCTCTGGATTCAAGCTAATCCCACTTCAATCCCACATGTTCGTTCATTTCTTTATAGGCTGTATCAATTCGTTCCTTAGTCGCTTCATCTAACTGGTCACGATGACTACCACCCTCGATAAAATCTTCTAAGATATAGGTTTGGTAAAGGAAGAGTGGATAACCTTCTGGAGAATAGGTTCCTTTTGGTGTACGATTTACCCAAGAAGGATGTGCTTTGGCAGTTTCTATTGTCGTCTTACCTGCTTTTTTCTTAATAGTCACATCCATGAGCACGCCACGCTCTGTCCACTTAGCATTCTCTTCATCTTGCATGGTTTCAATTCGTTGATTGGAAATGAAGTTCCCCATTGAATAGATAATGAGTTTCTTGTCCCCATCTTTTTCAACCGTTTCAGATGGTTCAACTACGTGAGGGTGCCCTCCAAAGATAATATCCGCTCCCCAATCGATCATCTTGTGGTAAAGAGCCTTTTGTTCTTCAGTTGGTTCCAAGCGATACTCCACACCCATCTGAGGCATGATAATGGTAATATCTGCTTCCTTCTCTGCTCGTTCAATTTCAGCCTTCATCTTGTCTTCATTTAGGTCTGAAAGATAGCGGTTATAGTCTTCTTGAGAAATACTTTGCTCAATTCCATTAAAACCATAAGAATAGGCCAAAAGTGCAATCTTGATACCATTCACTTCCTTGATAACCAGTGGAGCTTGATCACGGGACTCATGCGTATACACTCCAATAGGTGTCATTCCTGCCTTTTCAATAGCATCTGCTGTTGAAACCACACCTTCTATTTGTGAATCTAGGATATGGTTATGCGCCAAGTCTAGCACTTGATAACCGGCATCCTTGATGGCATCCATAACTTCACCAGGTGCATTAAAGAGAGGATAACCTGCCAAATAGTGGTCCTTGTTCACAGTACCTTCAAAATCACCTATAATTAAATCTGCTTGTTTGAGCCATGGTTTCACATAATCAAAATTTTCATGAAAATCATAGGTTCCATCTTCTTTTAAAGCAGAACGATAGATGGGAATATGATAGAGGAGGTCCCCGTTAGCCATAATTCTAGCAGTTTTTTCCTCTTCCTGATCTTTAGCATTTTGATTCGTCTTATTTGCTTCTTGAGAAATGGCATCCTTTTTTTGACTGGTTAAGGGGATTCCTTGGAAACTTTCAAACAACAAGACCAAGCCCATTGATAAAGCAACTGCTAGCAAAAGTATGGCCACAAATCCCTTATTACTCCACTTGCGATAACTCCTAAAAAAGTTTACAAACCCCCTCATAAAACGAAAAACTGGTCCACGTTTATGTCTATCTTGTCTTCTTTGCATCTTCATTCTCCCTACTTTCTAATGCAAGCCTTTTCTTTTTATTATATCACAGATAAGTAATTCTTTCACAATTGAATCGAACCTAGTAGGCATTTTCTATAAAAGCTCGATGCCGTAATGCTTTCAATCCTTGTCATTTTGTGATATCATGTAGAGGTAATGAAAGGAGAGAAAATGTCTGCTATAGAACGTATTACAAAAGCTGCTCACTTAATTGATATGAACGATATTATCCGCGAGGGGAATCCGACTCTTCGCGCAGTTGCTGAGGAAGTTACTTTCCCCCTATCTGATCAGGAAATCATCCTAGGTGAAAAGATGATGCAATTCCTCAAACATTCCCAAGATCCTGTCATGGCTGAAAAAATGGGGTTACGCGGTGGGGTTGGACTTGCTGCTCCTCAGTTGGATATCTCAAAACGCATTATCGCTGTTTTGGTACCTAATATTGTCGAAGAAGGCGAAACTCCAGAGGAAGCTTACGACTTGCAAGCTATTATGTACAATCCAAAAATCGTCTCTCACTCGGTTCAAGACGCTGCTCTTGGCGAAGGAGAAGGGTGCCTTTCTGTTGACCGCAACGTACCTGGCTATGTTGTTCGCCATGCCCGCGTTACTGTTGACTACTTTGACAAGGATGGAGAAAAACACCGTATCAAACTCAAAGGCTACAACTCCATCGTTGTTCAGCATGAAATTGACCACATCAACGGCATCATGTTTTACGATCGCATCAATGAAAAAGACCCATTTGAAGTTAAAGATGGTTTACTAATTCTAGAATAAAGAAAATCCCGTTGCAAGACGGGGTTTTGTGTTATAATAGAGGCATGAAAACAAATGATATTGTCTATGGCGTCCACGCCGTTACCGAAGCCCTCCTTGCAAACACTGGCAACAAACTCTACCTCCAAGAAGATCTCCGAGGTAAGAATGTTGAGAAAGTCAAGGAACTGGCTACAGAAAAGAAGGTGTCCATTTCTTGGACTTCAAAAAAATCCCTCTCTGAGATGACTGAAGGTGCTGTTCACCAAGGTTTTGTTCTACGAGTATCTGAATTTGCCTATAGCGAGCTAGATCACATTCTTACCAAAACGCGTCAAGAAGAAAATCCTTTGCTATTGATTCTGGACGGGTTAACTGATCCTCACAACTTAGGCTCCATCTTAAGAACCGCTGATGCGACCAATGTTTCAGGAGTCATCATTCCCAAGCACCGTGCTGTCGGAGTTACTCCTGTCGTTGCCAAGACGGCCACAGGTGCTATTGAGCACGTTCCAATCGCTCGAGTGACCAATCTGAGCCAAACTCTGGACAAACTCAAGGATGAAGGATTCTGGACCTTTGGAACGGATATGAATGGTACTCCTTGCCACAAGTGGAATACAAAAGGGAAAATAGCCCTCATCATCGGAAATGAAGGAAAAGGCATCTCTAGCAACATCAAAAAACAGGTCGATGAAATGATTACCATTCCTATGAATGGCCATGTTCAAAGCCTTAATGCCAGTGTTGCTGCAGCCATTCTCATGTACGAAGTTTTTCGAAATAGACTATAAAAAAAGTTTCCAGTCATCTGATTGGAAACTTTTTTATGATTAACTATGTTCTGTGATAAATTTATAGGCTTCTTGACCAGCGATAGCTCCATCTCCAACTGCTGTTGTCACTTGGCGAAGGTCTTTCAAACGAACATCTCCAACGGCAAAGATACCATCAACAGCAGTTTTCATGTGGTTATCTGTCACAATCCAGCCAGCCTGATCTTGGATATTCAATTCTTTAACAAAATCGCTAAGAGGGTCTAATCCAACATAGATAAAGACACCACCAAAGGCTTGTTCTGTCACTTGACCTGTTTTCACATTTTCAAAAACGACAGATTCTACTCGGTTTTCACCCTTTATTTCCTTCACTACAGAATCCCAGATAAAGCTGATTTTCTCATTCGTAAAGGCTCGGTCTTGTAAAACTTTTTGGGCACGAAGTTGGTCACGACGGTGAACAATGGTAACAGTCTTAGCAAAACGAGTCAAGAAGAGGGCTTCTTCAACAGCTGAATCTCCACCACCGACTACCAACAAATCTTGGTCACGGAAGAAAGCACCATCACACACGGCACAGTAAGAAACACCACGACTGTTCAGTTCTTCTTCTCCAGGTACTCCCAAAGGACGGTGTTTAGAACCAGTTGCTACGATAACGGTACGTGTTTCATATGTTTGGTCATCAGTAATCACTTTCTTAAAATCACCATGGTCTTGGACATTTTCAACATAGCCATAAATGTGCTCAACACCAAGATTTTCAAGCGGTTCAAACATCTTTTCTGCCAATTCTGGCCCACTAATATTAGCGTATCCAGGGTAATTTTCAATATCAGAGGTATTATTCATCTGACCACCTGGCAGACCACCTTCAATCAAGGCTACTTTTAGATTGCTTCGAGCAGCATACAAGGCCGCAGTCATCCCTGCAGGTCCAGCACCGATAATAATAGTATCGTACATATAGTTTCCTTCTTTCTTGTTGTAACTATCTTTATTCTAACTCTTTCTTGTCAATCACGCAAGGATTATGCCTTGAAAACAAGAATTAAACTCATAACCGCAAAGGATAATACTGGAACAACCAAGACCCCAATCATAATCATATCATAGAGATGGGCTTGGCGAGCCTTGGCTGTCTTATCAACTCCCGACATGGCTCTCAGTCCAATCCAAATCCCTAAAAAAATCAGGACGAGGATGGTAGTCAAGATCAAACTCTCGAAATATAAAGAAAATAGTTGCAGTAGCATGATTTCTCTCATTTCTATCTTTTTTAAAGAGTAAACTCAGCTAGTCCAGCTAACTGAGTTTTCCTCTATCTATTATATCAAATATAAGTTCGTTTGTAACTAGCGAAGAATTCTTTTGTCCGCTCTTCTTTAGGATGGTGGATAATCTCATCAGGTGTTCCAGACTCGATGATTTTCCCCTTATCTAAGAAGAGAATCTTATCAGCAACTTGGGCTACAAAGGACATATCGTGACTGACTAAAATCATAGTCTGTCCTGACTTAGCAGCATCTGCAATAGACTTTTCTACTTCACCGACCAATTCTGGGTCAAGGGCTGAAGTTGGTTCGTCTAAGAGCAAGACATCTGGTTTCATAGCGAGCGCACGCGCTAAGGCAACCCGTTGCTTTTGTCCACCTGATAAATGGCGAGGGTAATGGTTTTCACGGTCAGAAAGCCCAACCTTAGCCAACTCTTCCTTGGCAATCTTAGTCGCTTCTTGGTCAGATAATTTCTTGACAACAACCAAGCCTTCTTTCACATTATCAAGTGCTGTACGGCGCTCAAACAAATTAAACTGTTGGAAAA
Source organism: uncultured Streptococcus sp. (assembly GCF_963518475.1). Lineage (GTDB taxonomy): Bacteria > Bacillota > Bacilli > Lactobacillales > Streptococcaceae > Streptococcus. The sequence goes on from NZ_CAUQJA010000008.1 coordinate 82,360, forward strand.
CCATAGACAGCTTACGGCGTAGGGCAAGGATTTCTTCTTGAGTAATCTTAGAAAAATCAACTGAGAAATCATCAATCTGAATAGAGCCACTGTCAGGTGTTTCAAGATAATTGAGACTGCGAAGGAAAGTTGATTTTCCAGCTCCTGAAGAACCAATCAAGGCTACAACTTCCCCTTTTTGAATATCCAAGTCCAGATGATCCAAGACAGTCTGTCCTGAAAAGGATTTGCTTAAATTCGAAATCTTAATCATTAACGAAGGTCTCCTTTCACATCTGTTTGCACTGTATCAGGTGCAGAAATAGCCATTTTTCTCTCGATGAAGCGACCGAGACTTTCAATTCCGATATTGACTACCCAATAAACAAGGGCAACGGAGATAAAGCGCTCAAAATAGCGATAATCGGCTCCACCCAAAATCTGAGCTTGGGCGAAGACTTCCACAACACCCGCACTAAAGGCTAGGGAAGTTCCCTTGGTCAAGCCGATGAGGGAGTTAATTAAGGTTGGAGTAGCTACCACCGCTGCATTTGGAATAATCACGCGACGATAAACTTGTGCTCGGGTCATACCCAGACTGCGTGCCGCCTCAATCTCACCAGGGTTAACTGAGAGAATGGCTGCACGAATGGTTTCACTAGCATAAGCTGCCTCATTAAAGGCAAAGGCGACAATCGCAAAAACAGCCGCTGGAATCGCATTGATATTGAAACCAGTTCCCCATTGCTGATTGAGGGCTTTCAAAGCCAAAGGAATTCCGTAGTAGGTTAGCATGAGTTGCACCAAAATCGGTGTCCCCTTTAAGAAACTAACAAAGAAAGCCTGCAAGGGATATAAAATCTTGACACGATTGATTTTCACAATGGCAAAAAGAAGCGCCAAAACCAAGCCAAAAAGGGCACCACCAATGGTCAACATAATCGTTGTTGGAAGTTGTTGGACAATTCTCGGAATTCCATCAAAGACCGAACGCAAGCTAAAAAGCTTGCCATCCGGAATCAATTGCATCAAGTTTTGGTACCAATCTGATGCTAAAATCGTTGTAACATTCATAAAAACATCCTCTCCTGATAATGATTCATTCTACCATACTTCTGCCGTCAATGAAATTATTTGCTACGGTCAGGTACAGACTTTGTCTACCTACTAGTTTATCATACTTTGAAACAGGGAGGTTATATATTTTATCTATCAAAGAGATAAGTAAAAACTATTTCAGTCCCAATTCTTCATAAGGTTTTCGATAACCGATTTGCTTAACAGTTCCATTTTCTACTAAAATCGGTCGTTTTAACAACATACCGTCACTTGCTAGCAACTCAGCTGCTTCTTGGTTGGACAGGCTTCCTACCTTATCTTTCAGCCCCAATTCACGGTATTTGATTCCACTAGTGTTAAAAAATTGCTTCAACTCGAAACCTGAGGTCTCTAGCCAGTTTAAAATGACTTCTTGACTAGGTGTTTCTTCCACGATGTGAACAGCTTTGTAGTCCACACCGAGTTGGTTTAATTCTTGTTTTGCTTTTTTACAAGTTGAACATTTTGGGTATTCGATAAATTCTAACATGCCTTTCACTTTCTATTTTATATCTTTATAATCTGCGCCTTCATGCTCCAATATCCAAGCTTTCTTTTCCACTCCTGCAGCATAACCTGTCAGACGCTTGCCAGCTCCTAGCACACGATGACAAGGTACTAGGATAGACCAAGGATTGCGCCCCACTGCTCCACCAATTGCTTGAGCAGAATCCACTTGCAGATCTTTTGCTATTTGTCCATAGGTCACTGTCTGACCATAAGGAATTCTCTGTAAATAGGACCAAACTCGCTTTTCAAAATCCGTTCCGATTGGAGCCAAGGGCAAGTTGGATAAATCCTGAGACTTGCCTTTAAAGTAAGCATCTAAGCAAGTAATAACTGGGTCTAAAATGGGATGACTAACAACTGCTTCTATCGTTTCATCTCCTATCCCCCTCTCAAAATGCTTCTGCTCCTGCACCCAAATTCCATACAAATGATAGTCATCAGCTACGAGGGAAAGGGAGCCAATTGGCGAAGAGTAGAGTATTTTTGCGTACTTCTTTTGCATTATTTCTTCAATTTTTGATAGGCCAAGCGTTCGCCATCAACTGGAACCTTACCAACCTGTTTAAAACCGAGTTTTTCAAAGATATGCTGCATGGCCTTGTTTGCAACATGCGTATCTGAGCGAAAATCTAGATAGTCAAAACCTTCAATTAAGCCCTCTAGGAAAGTCTGAGCAACCCCCTGTCCCTGGACATCTGCTGCCACAGCAATACGGTGAAAGACTAGGTACTCTGACTCTCCAGCCTGCCATTTTCCTTCATAAATGGCTTCATAGGCTGCCTCTGGACTTTTGGTCACAGCTGCATAAGCTAGTAGTTCTCCCTCCTCCAAGGCTACGTAGGCTTGGCCTGAGATAATATCCTCAATAATAATATCAGCATTTGGATAACCATTTTGCCACTGGTCACTACCAGCATCTGCTAAATATTTTTTAGCATCTTCCATCACCTGCATGATGGCATCTACTTCGTTTGGAAAAGCTAAACGAATCTCCATCTTTTCTCCTCATTTCTGACTAGTTTCTCCCATCATAGCATAATTTAAGTCTTTCTACAAGCAGTTAAAACTTGACTTTCTATTTTTATTATTTTATAATCTAGTTATTAAAACTAGATAAAAAGGAGTTGAAAATGAAAACTACCTTTTCCTACCCCAAATGGGCAGAAATTCCAAACATTGACCTCTATCTGGACCAGGTTTTACTCTATGTCAATCAGGTCTGCGCCCCTATCTCTCCTGATAAAGACAAGGGCCTGACAGCATCCATGGTCAACAATTATGTCAAACATGGTTACCTGACAAAGCCTGACAAGAAAAAATACCAACGCCAACAAATTGCCCGTTTGATTGCTATCACAACCCTCAAATCTGTATTTTCTATTCAAGAAATAGCACATACACTTAATACTCTACAAACTCAAGCAAGTTCAGACCAACTCTACGATGCTTTTGTAAACTACATGAACCTAGGAATTGATCCAGCTAACCCCATTATCCAAACCAGCTGCCAAACCGTTAAACTCTATCATCAAACTCTAGCCTTAATCCATCGTACTCAAGAGGAGGAAATCTAATGAATACAAGCCTAAAGCTCAGCAAACAACTCAGTTTTGGAGAGGAAATTGCTAATAGTGTGACCCATGCTGTGGGTGCAATCATCATGCTCATCTTACTCCCTATTTCATCCACCTATAGTTATGAGACACACGGATTTTTATCCTCTATCGGCGTTTCCATTTTCGTTATCAGTCTCTTTCTCATGTTCCTATCATCCACCATTTATCACTCTATGGCCTATGGTTCGACCCACAAATATGTTTTGAGAATCATTGACCATTCTATGATTTACGTTGCCATTGCTGGCTCATACACGCCCGTCGTCTTGACCTTAATGAATAACTGGTTTGGCTATCTGATTATTGCCATCCAATGGGGAACGACCATCTTTGGTATTCTCTATAAAATATTTGCTAAAAAGGTCAATGAGAAATTCAGCCTTGCTCTTTACCTGATTATGGGCTGGTTGGTTCTGGCTATCATTCCTGCCATTATCAGTCAAACAACGCCAATTTTCTGGAGTCTCATGGTAACTGGCGGACTCTCTTATACAGTTGGGGCTGGATTTTACGCCAAGAAAAAACCTTATTTCCACATGATTTGGCATCTCTTTATCCTAGCAGCATCTGCCCTCCAATACATCGCTATTGTTTATTACATGTAAAAAAGTTGAGAAATTCAATCTCAACTTTTTTCTTTACACATATTGATAAAGTACTGGTGCAAGCGCACATCATCAGTCAATTCTGGATGAAAAGAAGTTACCAGCATATTTTTTTCTTGGGCTGCAACGATTTGATCTTCAACTGTTGCTAGAATTTCTACATCTTCTCCAACACTGCTGATAATTGGACCACGGATAAAGGTCATTGGAATCTGACCGACTCCCTTACATTCTGCTTCCGTGTAGAAACTTCCTAATTGGCGCCCATAGGCATTGCGCTCGACCATCATATCCATAGTTCCAAGATGACACTCTTCCTGAGAAGAAATTTCTTTAGCTAAGAGAATCAAGCCTGCGCAAGTACCAAAAACGGGAAGTCCAGAAAGTATGGTTTCTCGAATGGGAATCAGCATGTCCTGCTCACGTAAGAGCTTGCCCATGGTTGTAGATTCCCCACCAGGTAATATCAAACCCGACAAGTCACTCTGATGTTGCTGAAAATCATCTAGATTTCTGATTTCAACACTCTCGATACCTAATTGATCTAGCACTTTTGCATGTTCTGCAAAGGCACCTTGCAAGGCCAATATTCCGATTTTCATCTATTTTCCTCGCTCTGCCATGAGAATTTGGATTTCATTTTCATTGATACCAACCATGGCTTCTCCTAAATCTTCAGAGATTTGAGCTAGGATTTGAGGATTTCGGAAATTAGTCACCGCTTTGACAATAGCACTCGCTCGTTTAACAGGATCTCCTGACTTGAAAATACCTGAACCGACAAATACACCTTCTGCCCCTAATTGCATCATTAACGCCGCATCTGCTGGCGTTGCAACGCCTCCAGCCGCAAAGTTTACAACTGGTAATTTCCCATATTCATGAACGTATTGAACCAATTCTACAGGGACTTGCAAGTCCTTAGCAGCAACATAAAGTTCGTCCTCACGTAGGTTTTGAATGCGGCGAATTTCCTGATTCATCATACGCATATGACGAACAGCTTGGACGATATCCCCCGTACCCGGTTCTCCTTTTGTACGAATCATAGAAGCACCTTCAGCGATACGACGCAAGGCTTCACCCAAGTCCTTAGCCCCACATACAAAAGGAACTTGGAATTCTTTCTTGTCCACATGGAAACGGTCGTCAGCTGGAGATAGAACTTCACTCTCATCGATATAGTCAATTTCAATAGCCTCTAAAATCTGAGCCTCAACAAAATGCCCGATTCTGACCTTGGCCATTACTGGAATACTAACCGCTTCTTGGATTTCCTTAATCATCTTTGGGTCACTCATGCGGGAAACCCCACCAGCTGCACGAATATCAGCCGGAATCCGCTCCAAGGCCATAACAGCTGCTGCACCAGCAGCTTCTGCGATACGGGCTTGTTCAGGATTTTGAACATCCATGATAACGCCACCTTTAAGCATTTGTGCTAAGTTTTTATTTAATTCATAACGATTTTCAGTCATTTCTTTATCCCCATCATTTGTATTGGTAGCTACCATTTAATTTTAAGTCAGATTAGAATGAATCACAAGATAAAAAAACGATAATTGCATGGGTACAGATTGACTAAAAAACTATCTGACCTTAACTTAAGGCCAGATAGTTCATTCATTTTTATTTTTCAGCTGTAAGGGCAGCCATTGTAATGTAGTTGTATGGTTTATTAAAGTGTGGCAAGAAGAATAGGTCAGTCAAAGCCAATTTTTCAATTGTTACATGCTCTTGAATAGCAAGTGAGAACATGTGAATTCCCATACTAATCGCAGGGTCATGTGAAACCATTTGTGCACCAAGAATTTCACGACTATCTTTGTCAAAGACAATCTTGATGGCTACTTCATGGTTATCATGTTTCATGAATTCTGGTTTTTGAAGATCGTTAAATCCTGTTTCAGTTGCGTTGTAACCAGCAGCTTTAGCTTTTTCAAGAGTCAAACCAGTTGAAACCATGTGAAGACCGTAGATTGAGATACCGTTTGAACCTTGAACACCGATTCCTTCCAATTCATGTCCACAAGCATTGTAAGCACCAACAATACCAGTACGAACTGCGTTTGAAGCAAGTGCGATGTAGCTTGTATCTTTACGAGCGTTGTCATAAACAGTCGCACAGTCTCCAACAGCAAATACACCAGGAAGTGAAGTTTCTTGTTTCTTGTTTACAAGGAAAGCACCGTTACGGAAGAGTTCAATCTTACCATCAGCAAGAGCAGTATTTGGACGGAAACCAACTGCAAGGATAACCATATCCACATCGAAAGTTTCTTTATCAGTAATCAAGCGTTCAACTTTACCGTCACCCTCGATTGCTTTAACAGTTTGACCAAGAGCCAAGCGAATGTTGTGGTCTTCCAAGTTCTTCGCCATCATTTGTGTGAAGTCTTTGTCATAGTAACCGTTCAAAACAGTATCAACGATATCAACAAGGACAACTTCTTTTCCAAGACGCTCAAAGGCTTCAGCAAGTTCAACACCGATGTAACCACCACCAACAACGGCAATACGGTCGAGGTGTTGGCTCTTGTCAGCAAGTTTATTGATAACTTCTTCAGCATTTTGGTACAATTTCACGAATTGTACGTTTTCAAGAGTTGCTTTAAATTCGCGGTTTCCTTTAACAATTTCAACACCTTCGATTGGTGGCAAGATTGGTGTAGAACCCGTAGCAAAAATCAATTTCTCGTATGATTCTTTGTGTTCTTTTCCTTCAACTTCAGCTGTAACTACTTTGTTATCATAGTCGATTGAAAGAACTGGTGAATTCATGTAAACCTTAGCACCCTTAGCTTCCAATTTTTCTTTATCAGAATAGAACAAGCCTTCAGCACCGTCAATTTGTTCACCAATCCAAAGGGCCATTCCACATCCTAGGAAAGAGATGTTAGAGTTTTGGTCGAATACAACAATTTCGTTCTCATTACCAAAATTATCCAACATAGTATTAATACATGCTGTACCAGCGTGGTTAGCACCAACTACAACGATTTTACTCATAGAAAAATTCCTACCTTTAATTTAAAATTTACTCTTCTAGTATAACATTTACTGTTAGCGTTTACAAGAGTTTAGCTAATTTTCCCGATTTTTTTGTAAAAAAATGTAAATAATCTGTATTTTATCAGCCTTTCTTACAATTACTCTTTATATTTTCTGAGCATATTTCTTGACAAGTTTACAAATTTTATTTGTGAAAACGCTGACTTTATGGTATGCTAGTATCATGGAAAGAAAATGTAAGGGGTTCATTTTTCATAAATTTACTATGTTTCAACCTTCTTTTCATAAGAGAAAGGAGTTGGTAGCTTGCCTCTAAGTTCACATTCTGAACGCCTAATGGGAACCACTATCACTATTTCATTAGTGGATGAGCGAGCAGATATCTTGCTCCAAAAATCCTTTGATTTACTCAAAGAGCTTGAATACCGCTTCAATGCCAATAGTCAAGAATCGGAGTTGATGAAAATCAATCATCAAGCTGGAATAGCTCCAGTCAAAGTTCATCCTGATTTGTTTGAATTGATTTCACTTGGATTAGAGCATAGCCTAGCGCCCTCTAGTCATCTCAACATCAGCATTGGTCCCTTGATTCAGACCTGGCGCATCGGTTTTTCAGATGCCAAGGTCGCCCAGCCTCAAGAAATTGAATCGGTGCTACCTTTAATCAATCCTCATTATATCGAGTTAGATTCTTCCACTTCCACTGTGTTTTTAAAACAAAAAGGAATGAAGATCGATCTTGGTTGTTTAGCCAAGGGTTATAGTGCGGATAAAGTTGCCCAATTTCTTAGAGAAGAGGGAGTGACATCTGCCTTGATCAATCTGGGAGGGAATATCCTGACTATTGGAAAAAATCAGGCAAGAGGAAATCAGCCTTGGCAAATCGGGATTCAAGACCCAGCCAATCCTCGGGGAAATCACTTAATGACCATCCCCGTTATCAATCAATCTGTCGTGACTTCAGGCATTTATGAACGTCACCTGACAGTCGATGGAAAAGATTACCATCACATTTTTGACAGTCATACAGGATATCCTATTGAAACGGAACTTGCTAGTCTCACAATTATCTCTGATAAATCAGTTGATGGTGAAATATGGACAACTCGTTTATTTGGAGAAAGACCTGCTTCTATCCTCTGGCAAGTCGAAAGTTTAGAGGGCATCGAAGCTATCCTCATCGATAAGGAAGGTCACCTAAGTTGTTCTTCAGGAATTCCTACTCTATAGAAATGGATGTTTCAATGGAGTTTTAAAATCGTATTATGTAAAAAGAGAAAGGAAATCTCATGTTAAAACTTATTGCTATTGTTGGAACAAATTCAAAACGTTCTACAAACCGTCAATTGCTTCAATACATGCAAAAACACTTTGCTGAAAAAGCTGAAATTGAACTTGTTGAAATTAAAGACATTCCTGTCTTCAATAAACCAGCTGACAAGCAAGTACCTGCTGAAATTCTAGAAATAGCTGCTAAAATTGAAGAGGCAGATGGTGTTATTATCGGTACTCCTGAGTATGACCACTCTATCCCAGCTGTTTTGATGAGCGCTCTTGCTTGGTTGTCTTACGGTATTTACCCACTTTTGAACAAACCAATCATGATTACAGGTGCTTCATACGGTACGCTTGGTTCATCACGTGCCCAATTGCAACTTCGCCAAATCTTGAATGCTCCAGAAATTAAAGCAAGTGTCCTTCCAGATGAATTCTTGCTTTCACATTCTCTTCAAGCCTTCAACCCAAGTGGAGACCTAGTAGATCTTGATGTTATAAAAAAACTGGATGCTACTTTTGACGACTTCCGTATCTTTGTAAAAATCACTGAAAAATTGCGCAATGCACAAGAATTACTGCGCAAGGATGCTGAAGACTTTGACTGGGAAAATTTGTAAGATAGGAGACCAAAAAGAATGAAATTTGTTGGACTTGTAGGATCAAACTACGATCAATCATATAACCGTAAACTCTTGGAATTCATCCGTCGTCACTTCAAACTTAAATTTGAATTAGAAGTTCTTGAAATTGACGAAGTTCCAATGTTTAACCAAGACGAAAAATGGGACGAAAGTTTCCAATTACGTTATTTATATAACAAAATTACTCGTGCTGATGGTGTTATCATCGCTACTCCTGAGCACAACCACACAATCTCAGCTTCCCTTAAATCTGTTCTTGAATGGCTTTCATACGAAGTTCATCCATTTGAAAACAAGCCAGTCATGATTGTGGGTGCTTCTTACTACGACCAAGGTACTTCTCGTGCCCAAGTTCACCTTCGTAAGATTCTTGACGCTCCAGGTGTCAATGCCTACACTCTTCCAGGAAATGAATTCCTTCTCGGTAAAGCTAAAGAAGCCTTTGATGTTAATGGAAATATCACAAATGAAGGAACTATTAATTTCCTTGAAACATGTTTAGACAACTTTGTAAAATATGTGGGAGTCGTTTCAAAATTGAAAAAACCAAAACCAATCGCACCAGAAGATTTATATTGTACAAATTCAATTGCAACTACCATTCAAGGTGTTGATCCAGATGATCCTGAATGGGTAGAAAAAGCTGCTGAACTTGTTGGAGCTGTTTCTGGAGATACTTACGTTAAATTAGACCATGGTATCTTGACAGTTAACCAAATTGACATGTTCTTGAAAGCAATGCCATTTGAGTTGACATTTGCAGATGATAATAACCAATTCTTGTACTTTAATAACGCACACCAAGACCCAGATACAATGTTTGGTAAACGTGTACGTGCTCAATCAGGAAATAGATTAGGAACAGTACACGGTACATTGCCAGATTCTAGAATGAAAAACGTTGAATGGGTTGTCGGCGTATTGCGTAACGGGGATCAAGAATATGTCCGTACAATTGTGCCGGGAACACCTGAAGGTGTTATTAATACCCATAATTACCAAGCAATGTACTATCCAGATGGTTCATATGCTGGAATTAATGAGATTATCTTTAATTTCCAACCATGGCTTGACTGGTACCTCAATACAACTGGTCAACGTCTAGTTGGTGGAAATGCTGCAGCTCCTGCTGGCGGACATGGTCACGGCGATGCAGATGCTACATCTGGAGCTTCTGATGCAGGTGATGCTGGAGGTCACGGTGGTGGCGCAGACGCTACATCTGGCGCAAGTAACTAATAATAGTTTTAGGAACCATTTTGGTTCCTTTTTAGGCTCTATAATATTTGTAGTGGGTAAATCCCCTATAGATATTATGGAGCC